>JAKJAB010000038.1:265-8777 GCA_022707725.1 Chloroflexota bacterium
ATTGGGCATCACCCTGCTCTTCTTCGCACTGGCGATGCTCGCTGGCGTTTCCCTGGCGCTGCTCATCTCCGCCTTTCTGCGACGGACCATCGCCGCCGTGCTCATCTTCTACGGTCTGGCGTTCGCCACGGCTCCGGTGATTATGATTTTGGCGACCGCGACCGCGGGACTTGCCGAAACGTGGAAATATGGCGCATTCGTCGGCGTACAACCCTTTTGGATCGAAGCCCTGGTGCAATATGGCTGGGTCGTCCTTGCCGGACTGCACCCGCTGACCGCGGCCATCGTGACCGAGGCCTTGGGCTTCCAACAAAACTCGTGGTTGCTGCTGCATTTCACTGTCGAACGCTATACCCTCAGCGCCAGCGGAACGCCCTTGGGATCGCTCACACTGCCCTCTCCCTGGATCACGTACACGGTTTTCACCCTCATCGCCAGTGCGATCATGCTACGCATCGCTGCCTGGCGACTGGGACGCCCGGAGCGCTGACGATGCCTCCAGCCTTGCAACGCGAAATCGCACGCTTCAGCCAGGCGCTACGCCGCCACAGGCTGGTGGCAGGCGCGGGATATGGTGTCGTGGTTGCACTGGCGGCAGTGCTGATAGCGGTTATCGCTGCGCGACTCGCGCCGTTGTGGCACCAGGCCGCGCTGCTGTTGGCCTCCGTCTGGACCGTGGGCGGGGGGTTGTTCGGCGGCGCGACACTCGGCTATCTCTGGCCGATGCCGCTCCCGCGCCGGCTGCGTCTCTTCGACCGGCGCCTGCATCTGGCCGACCGGCTGACGACGGCCTGGGAACTGGGGCAAGGACGCATCACTGCCCCCGCTGCTCTCACGCAGCTTCAGCAGACGGAAACCCTGGACGTTGTGCGCGCCATCGATCCACAACCGGCGTTCCCGCTGCACCCGCCACGCACGGTGGGGGTCGCGGCGCTCGTTCTGCTGCCAGCCCTTGCCCTGGCGCTCTTCCTCGCTAATCCGCAGGAAAGCGTGCTCGTTCAACGCGAAGCACAGCAGCAAGCTACCACCGCCGCTATTACCCAACTCGAGGCCGCCCAGGAAACGTTGACAACAAACGACGCCCTCAGCGAAGCCGAGCACGCCGTCGCTCTCAAAGCGTTGGAGGAGGCGCTCGCCACGCTCCGTGACCGGCGCAGCACGCCCGCCGAGCAGCAAGCCGCGCTTTCGGCGGCTGAACGGCAGTTGGCGGGATTGCGCTCGCCTGAAGCCACCGCGCAACTTCAGCGGCTGGCCGAAGCCAGTCCTCTGTCCACCGCCGACGTCGTCCAACCGCTAGCAGAGGCGCTGCAACGCGGTGATGCGGAGGCCGCAGCAACTTATCTGCGCGACCTCCTCGATCCATCGGGGAAGCAGCCGCTGACAACGGAAGAGGCATTGGCGCTGGCCGACGCTTTCCAGCAAATGGCCGACGCCTTGCAAGCTACCGATCCAGAACTGGCTGGACAGTTGGCTACCGCCGCTCAGGAAATCTACAGCGGCGACATGGCCTCCGCGCGCGATGCCGTCCAGCAGGCTGCAGATACGCTCTCCGAGGCCGCGCAAGCCGACGCAGCCAACCAAACCCTCGAAGAGACTCAGGCAGCCGTCCAGCAGGCCCAGGAAGGCCTGGGAGCTACGCAACGGCAAACCACAACCTCTACCCCTGCAGAAGGCGCTGCAGCCCAACCAGGGGCTTCTGGGGCGCAGGGAGAGCCGGGGACGAGCGCGCAGGGACAGACGTCTGCTGGTGCGGCGGAAGTTCCCGGCAGCGGTGACAACACACACAGCGAGGATGCCGGCAGCGGCCAGCCCTACGGGTCCGCGGAAGCGCCACGCATCACCGGGCAGGGTAGCGAAATCACGCTGCCACGTCAGGAGGCGTCCGGTTCGCCGCGCACCACGACTGGTCTGCCGGGCGAGGCGCGCATTCCTTACCAAGACGTCTATGCCACCTACGCCGAAGCCGCCCAGGCAGATCTGTCACGCAATGTCTATCCGCCCGCGCTGCGGGCTTACGTGCGCGAGTACTTCGACGGCCTGGAACCCTGAAATTTGACAGATTTCGCATTTGTTTTACGCTGTTGAGCGTGTAGACTACAAAGCCTCACACAAAGTTCCGTCAGGCAAATCCATACGTTGAACATAGACTTGGAAAATCAAGGATTTGTTGAGACTTTTGTAGTTTTTGAACGGAGTACGATGATCGCAACAGTGATCGCTAACGCCAATATCCAGCAGCAGCGGCTTTGTCAAAAGTCCGGTTAGTGCTGCACGGCTATTGAAGGATTTCTTATAAACCAGCCTACCGGGAATCGGTAGGCTGGTTTTCGTTTTGATTAAGGAGGTGATGTAGAGTATAAAGCAAGTGTGTGTCCGTGTTTGTTGTAAGATCGCATTCGTCTTTGAACCTATATCAGCCAGGAAAGGAGAAGAGGGAAAATGGTTACTGAACTTGTATCGCGTGCCAAGGAAGATGATATTCGTTTTGTGAGCTTTCAATTTACCGATATTTTCGGGGCGATCAAAAGCGTCACCCTGCCGGTCGGGCAGCTTGAGGGGGCACTCGAAGAAGGTATTTTCTTCGACGGCTCGTCCGTACAGGGATTCGCACGCATTTTCGAGAGCGATATGGTGCTCGTGCCCGATCCGAGCACGTATCGCGTGCTGCCGTGGAGCGTCCCCGAACGCCGTCGCGCCCGCATCATCTGCGACGTCCACACCACCGATGGCAGTCCGCTGACCAGTTCACCGCGCAATGTGCTTAAACGCGCACTCGCGCGTGCGGAGGCCAAAGGACTCACCTACAACGTTGGCCCAGAGCTGGAATTCTTCCTGTTCCAGCCGGTACCGCACGATATCGGGGGTTACTTCGACTTTTCACCCCGCGATGAAGCGCAGCAGGTCCGCAGCGAAATCGTCATCGCTCTGGAGGCCCTGGGGATTCACGTCGAAATGGCCCACCACGAAGTCGCCGCCGGGCAGCACGAAATCGATTTCCGCTACGCGGACGCCCTATCGACGGCAGACAGCGCCATCACATTGAAGTATACGGTGCGCGCCATCGCCGCGACCTATGGCATCTACGCCAGCTTCATGCCCAAGCCGATCTTCGGCATCAATGGGTCGGGGATGCATACCCACCAAAGTATGACCGATGCCAGCGGCAAAAACGTCTTCTACGCCGCCGACGATCCCTATCACTTCTCGAAACTCGCCTACCACTTCCTTGCCGGGCAAATTGCTCACGCGCGCGCGCTGGCGGCCATCGGCGCGCCGACGGTCAACAGCTACAAACGCCTCACACCCGGTTACGAAGCGCCGGTCTACGTTTGCTGGGCACACCGCAATCGCTCGGCAATGATCCGCGTGCCGGCGACCCGGCCGGGCAAAGAAGCCGCGACGCGCATCGAACTGCGCTGCCCCGATCCGAGCAGCAACCCCTACCTGCTGTTTGCCTCGATCCTGGCTGCCGGCCTGGACGGTATCGAGCGCGAACTCGAAGCGCCGGAACCGGTCAATGAGGACATCTATCACTTGAACGAGGCCGATCTGGCTGCGCGGTCTATCGGCACGCTGCCGGGCACGCTGGCTGAGGCGTTGGACGCGTTGGAAGCCGACAACGTCATCCTGGAAGCCTTGGGTGAATCGCTTGCCGAGACGTTCATCCGGGCCAAGCGCGCGGAATGGGACGAATACCGCATCCACGTGACGCCGTGGGAACTCGAGCGGTATCTCGAAACCGCATGATACTCAAATCCGCCGCGAAGACGCAGAGTTCGCAGAGACTTTCTCCGTGCCGCTGTGGTAGAAAACTTTATGATGCCCCGTCAAGCGCGGGGCATTTTTTATGAATTGCCAAAATCGTAAACTTCCTGTATAACACAAACTATCATCTATCGCAATTCCGAAAGGCAAGCTATGGTTCGATCTCCGGTTCACATCAGCTATACGGCCAGCGGGGGCGTCGTCACCGATGCTGAGGGGACCCACGTGCTGCTGTTGATCCGCCCCGAGCGCGATGAGGTACGCCTGCCCAAAGGCCACGTCGAGCCGGGAGAGGCGCTCGCCGACACGGCCCTGCGAGAAGTCGCCGAAGAGGCCGGCTACGACGATCTCGAGATCGTGGCTGACCTGGGGGAGCAGTTGGTCGCTTTTCCTCTGAATGACCAGGTCGTCCAACGCATCGAACACTACTTCCTGCTGCGCGCCCGCACGCCGCATCAAACCGAGCGCCCGCAGCCCGACGATCAACAGTTCTTCACCATCTGGGTGCTCTGGGATGAGGCCCTCAGCCATCTCACTTTCGAGGCCGAACACGTGTGGATTCAGCGCGCGCGACGGATTATGGAGCAAAACGCATGACGACATCTGACGGCGCTTCGATCGCTACCATCATGGAAATCCACCGCACATTGCGCGACCGCTACGGAGATCCGCCACATCGGCCTGACGGTGATCCACTGGGCGCCCTGGTGAACACCATCTTGAGCCAGAACACCAACGACCGCAACCGCGACATCGCGTTCGCGGCACTGCGCGCGCGGTTTCCTACGTGGGAGACCGTGCGCGACGCGCCTCTCGACGCCGTCATCGACGCTATTCGCCCGGCGGGGTTGGCCCCCACCAAAGGGCCGAACATCCAAGCGGCGCTACGGCAGATTACGGAAGAGCGTGGGGAGCTATCGCTGGACTTTCTGGCAACGCTGCCCCTGGAAGAAGCCCGCCAGTGGCTCACGAAGCTCAACGGCGTTGGCCCCAAAACCGCGGCTATCGTTTTGCTGTTTGCGTTGGGGCGTCCGGCTTTCCCGGTCGATACGCACGTCCATCGCGTCACCCGGCGGCTCGGGCTGATCCCAGAAAATACATCGCGGGAAAAGGCGCATAGCCTGCTCGAAAGTCTCATCCCACCGGCGTTGTACTGGACATTCCACCTTAACCTCATCGCGCATGGCCGGCAGGTTTGCCATGCGCGCCAACCCGCATGCACCGAGTGTCCGCTGCAAACCCAATGCGCTTATTGCCAGGCATCACAAGAAGGAGGTAAATCATGAAGAGCACAAAGACGCCGAGATTTGGCTTGTTGCTTTATCAAGCCCTCGCCAAACATTGGGTCGGCCCGGCGTTGTGGCTCGTCCCTGCCGGGATCTTGCTGTGGTGGGGTGTGCCGCAGGCTCCCCAACTCGAACAGCGGTACCCCTTTCTCGGATTCGTGATCAGCGGCATCAGCCTCCTGATCATCCTCTATACGTTCCTGGCCCGGCGCGCCCACGTCAGTTGTCACAAGAGCAATTTCACCGTCCACACACCTTTATACCCGGTCGCCTTCTCCTATCAGCGCGTAGAATTGGTGCGACCGGTGGAATTCAAAACGATCTTCCCGCCGGAAAACGAAAAAAACTCACGCTGGCGTCTGTACAAGAACATGTGGGGAAAAACCGTCATTGTGGTCAATGTGAAGGGGTACCCGTTTCCCAAGTGGTGGCTGAAATTGTGGTTCCACCCCTATCTGATGCATCCGCGGGAGATGGCGTTGGTGTTGCCGGTCGAAGATTGGATGGGCCTGTCGCGCAGTCTGGAGTCCCTGCGCAGCAACTGGCGCGAAACCCAGCTCCAACGCCGACACGGATAAGTATCTCGCACCACATTGCACATATTGCGCCAGGTGCAAAATGTTTAGGTCTGACAATTCCTTACGATCTTTTCCACATAGGTTTCCACAGTCTGACCCATACTTATAGGGGTAAGCAGAGCACAATCCCACACATGTACCGTATATAAATATTGTTATCCACACATATAGATGCAAGATTAAAACTAGGTGCTTTTTAAGATAAAAATAGGGTTTAGAGATTGCTTGTTTCGTACTTTTTTGGTAAAATGAATATGGTCGCTGCGAGGGGGAAGGGGATAGTTTCCTCATGACCACGCCCTTTGCACAAAGGCATCATCAGTTGAGCCAGTGACCACCCTTTTTTATGATCAGTTTGACCGATGCTGTTGCCCGTGCGTAATTATCTCAAAGAGGATTGCGTGTTTCTATGAACTCACAAAGATTATGGCAAGCGACCCTGGGTGAATTGGAGCTGCAAATGACCCGGGCAACCTTCGACACCTGGCTTAGGGATACACACTGCATTGGCATGGAGAATGGGGACACCCTGGTAATTGGGGTCAAAAATGGCTATGCCGTCGAATGGTTAGAGAATCGCCTCTATCCGGTGATCCAACGCACCTTGTGCCGGCTGACGCAACAGGAAGAAATTCGGGCGCGCTTCGTCGTCTGGCAGGCCAAACGCAACAATGGCAACGACAACGGCCATGGCGAGCTTCCAGCCCTGATCCAGGAGGAAACCAGGCCGCTTCCGGCCCCAGCACGCGATCCCGGTCTGAATTCCAGTTACACCTTTGACAGTTTTGTCGTAGGACCAAGCAACCGCCTGGCCCAGGCTGCGTCGCAAGCCGTCGCCGAAACCCCGGCTCGCGCGTACAATCCGCTGTTTATCCACGGCGGTGTAGGTTTGGGGAAAACCCACCTGCTCCACGCCATCGGGCACGAATGTTACCGGCGCAATATGCAGGTGCTCTACGTCTCCTCGGAAACGTTCACCAACGATTTGATCGAAGCCATTCGCACGCACACCACCGAACTGTTCCGCGAAAAATACCGCACGGCAGACGTTCTGCTGGTCGATGATATTCAGTTTATCGCCGGAAAAGAAAGCACCCAAGAGGAGTTTTTCCATACGTTCAATGCGCTGCGCGACACTGGGCACCAAATCGTCCTCAGCAGCGACCGGATTCCCAAGGCCATGGTCACGCTCGAGGAACGCCTACGCTCGCGCTTCGAATGGGGATTAATCGTTGATATCCAGCCCCCAGATTACGAGACCCGCGTCGCCATCCTGCAATCCAAAGCCCAACGGTTGCACACCGACGTGCCCAATGAGTTGTTGAGTTACATTGCGACCAACGTCGAGAGCAACATCCGTGAACTTGAAGGCGCACTCAATCGGGTGCTGGCGATGGCGCGCCTCACCAATCTGCCCTTGTCACGACAGATCGCTGAAAACGCGCTCGCTGATCTATTGCCTCACCACCCCGCAATCTCAGCCATACAGATCCTCAACACCGTGGCAACCTATTACGGCATCAGTGAAGAGGAGTTACGCAGCGCGCAACGCAGTCACCGCATCGCCCAACCGCGCCACATCGCAATGTACTTGCTCCGCGAGGAAACCGATGCTTCGCTCCCCCAAATCGGCGCCGAATTGGGCGGGCGTGACCACACCACCGTGCTGTACGGCTACGAAAGAATACGCGCGCGCCTGGAACACGACGATCAGCTCAAACGCGAAGTGATGACTATCAAAAGCCATTTATACGGCCAAAACTAAGCCACCGTCGAATCCACGGCGGGATTTTGAGGCAGCGCTCCAAAGTCCCGCTTTTTGTTTTTCCTCTGCACATAGACGCAATAGTGGGGCAGTTTGTGGTACAATAATGCCGATACCCATTCACGAGGGCCAAGACCATGACCGTCATCGACACGCTATTGGCAGCTTTACCTCTGGTGCTTATCGTCGTCCTGATGATAGGCTTTCATTGGAGCGGCGCGAAAGCCGGTGCAGCCGGATGGTTCGCTGCCCTGGTCATCGCTGTGATCCGTTTTGCGGCCAATGTGGAATTTCTTTTCTGGGCGCAGATCGATGCGTTCTTCCGTGCGGCGCAAGTGCTGTACATCATCTGGGGAGCGCTGTTTTTCTTCCGCATCACCGAAGCCAATGGCGCACTGAGCGCGATGTCCACGATGCTTCGGCAAATCTCTCCTGACAGGACGCTGCAAGTTCTCATTATGGGATGGGCCTTCAGCTCATTTCTACAAAGTGTAGGTGGCTTTGGCGTACCGATGGCAGTGGTCGCGCCTATCATGGTCGGCATCGGCTTTGAACCGCTCAGCGCCGTGATCTTGCCGGCAGTAGGGCATTCCTGGTCCATCACCTTCGGCTCGCTCGGCGCTTCGTTCGAAGCATTGAGGACGGCGACCGGGCTGGAAGGAGCCGTCATTGCACCGGAGATGACCATGATGCTCGGCATCGCCTGCTTTCTCGCCGGATTTTGTGTGCTGTGGGTAGCCGGTGGACGACCGGCAGTGCGCGCCGGGCTGTGGCCGATGCTCTTGATGGCCCTGACGATGAGTGGCGTGCAATATCTTTCCGTACGCGCCGGACTCTACAATATCGCCTCGATGCTGGGCACGCTGGCCGGTCTGGCGATAGGCGTCACCTGGGCCAGACTGCACAAAGAGAAAGCCGGCCCGGAGACGAATGCCGATCCGTGGACCAAAAATCTGATCGCCGTCTGGCCTTACATCCTGCTGTTGATCATCATCTTCGGCGCCAGCTTTATCCGGCCGCTGGCTGAATGCCTCGACAGGGTTCAGATACAGGCCACCATTCCACAAATCACCCTCACCAATGGTCAGGCGATCGCCGCCAGCAAGGTGAAGGCACTC
>JAKJAB010000038.1:8858-16399 GCA_022707725.1 Chloroflexota bacterium
ATCTCCAAACTACAAGGGAGACTGCCGCCGGGCGCTGGCCAGAAAATCCGCACCGGCATGGTGCGCAGTGGCTGGACATCAACGCTGGGAATACTGACAATGGTCGGGATGGCTACTACCATGGAGAGGGCCGGCATGGTGTCACTCCTCGCCCACGCTATGGCCACCATGGCCGGAGGGGTGTATCCCTTAGTCGCGCCCTTTATCGGGGCGCTGGGTGCTTTCATGACGGGCAGCAACACGAATGCCAATGTACTGTTCGGCGCGTTCCAACAGCAGGTCGCCCAGACTTTGGGGTACACGGTCCCGCTGATTTTGGCCATCCACAATGTCGGTGCCTCTGTAGGCTCGGTCTTTGCCCCGGCGAAGATCATTATGGCCTGCAGCACAGTGGGTTTGACCGCCAGGGAGGGGGAAGCATTGCGCCGCATCACCAAGTACGGCCTCGTCATGATCAGCATCCTGGCAATCCTGGGATGGTTGATGACAATAGCGCGCTAACATTAGATTTTGCTGCCAAGCCATGCAAAAGTCATAGTATCTTAATGCTGCTGTAACTTGAATCCCCCCCGTCTCAACGTATAATAGGGATAAGTATAGTGGCTCAGTCATAGACCTTTGCCAGGGTACGGGCAGACATCTTTTGTAAGGATACCTGAATGAAATGAAAGTGAGAGCGCTATGGAGCCAAATCACATTTTGATTGTTGATGATGACGTCGACGCGTTGCGCCTGGTGGGTATGATGCTGGAACGCGAGGGCTTCAAAATCCTCGCGGCTGCGTCGGGCCAACAGGCGATCGAGAAAGCCATCGCGGAACAACCGGTTCTCATCATCCTCGATGTGATGATGCCCGACATGGATGGCTACCAGGTAGCGACACAGCTCCGCAAACACCCGGCTACGGAAACGATTCCCATCCTGATGTTCACGGCCAAAACCACGGTCAACGACAAGGTGGCCGGCTTCCAAGCCGGAGCCGACGATTATCTCACCAAGCCCGTGCATCCCACCGAACTCGTCTCGCGGGTGCAGGCGCTGCTCCAGCGCAGTCGCCGCGCCGGCACTGAAGTAGGACGCGGACAAGCCATCGCCTTTCTGCCAACCAAAGGTGGCCTCGGCACGAGTTCGCTCGCGCTGAACGTCGCCCTCGAATTGAAGAAGGCTTATCCGGACAAACAAACAGTCCTGGTGGAACTGCACGACGGCAAAGGCACGCTGGCGTTGCAACTGGGGATGAATGTACCAGGTAGTATACAAACACTGGCCGGACGCCCCGTCACTCAGCTCAACAAGGATCTTGTGAACGACAGCCTGGTGCGGCACACATCCGGGCTGCACCTGCTATTGAGCACCCACCAACCCTCCGGAACAGGGCAGAAATTCACGCGCGAATTTGCTCGTACCGTCCTGCGGTTGCTCAGCACCGATTATGATTACGTTCTGCTTGACCTGCCCGCAGCGCTGGATGACGCGACTGCGGAAGCCCTGCGTATGTCAGGCGAAATCGTCCTCACCCTGGACGCAAACCGTATCGGGCTGCTCCTGGCGCAGGCGATGATCGAAGGACTGGATCGCCACAACATCGGCGCGTATAAAGCGAAAATTGTGCTCATCAACCGCACGCCTGCCGCTGCCTCTTTGACTCGCCAGGACATCGAAAAAACCCTGCAACATACGATGATTTGCAGCATCCCGCCTGTACCGGACCTGGCGTACGAAAGCGCGCAAAGCGGCCGCCCCATGGTCTTGATCCAACCACGCAGTCTGGTCGCTCAACAAATACGCCTGATCATTCAAACCATCGTGGGCAAAGTAGAATCGTAACAAGAGACTGCTATGGAAGAATCCTGCAAGTCTTTGAAAGAAAGCATCATCACCCTGGAACGGCTCCTCCACATCAGCCGGCACTTAAATTCGACACTCGAAATGCGCCCGCTGCTTCAGCAGATCGTGGAATCCGCCCGCGACCTCACCGATGCCGATGGGGCGTCGATCTTGTTGATGGAAGTCGATGACAGATTGCGCTTCGCCGCAGCGTGCGGGCCGGATGCCAACCTGTTGGAGATCGCTGAGGTGCCGCTGGACAACAGCCTCGCCGGTTGGGTCGTGCGGAACCGCCAAATGCTGATTGTCGAGGATGTGCTCTCCGACCCGCGTCATTTCGTCATCAAGAGCGTGGATCCGACCCAATCCTTGCTGGCCGTGCCGATGCTTTTCGGCGACCAGATCATCGGCGTTTTGGAGTCGGTGACCACCAAAACACGTCATAGTTTCACCCCCCAGGATATCGAAACGTTGGAAACACTCTCCAGCGTCGCCGCGGTGGCCGTGCAAAATGCGCGCCTCTTCGAGCAGAGCGACTGGGTCGCCGAGGTCGTCCACGAGATCCGCACCCCGCTGACGGCCATCCTCTCTTACGCCGATTTACTGCAGCGCCCGGACATCTCCGACGCCATGCGCACGGAATTCGTCACCATCATCCAACAGGAAACGCAGCGCGTCAACGCGCTGGCCACCCAGTTTCTCGATCTGGCCCGCCTGGAATCCGGACGCATCCGTATGGCGCAGCACCGCCTGTGTGTCGGCGAGATTATGAACGCAGCCGCCAACACCATCCGCCCCACCATCACCAACAATCGCCAGAACTTGCGCGTCGAATTCCCCGATGATTTACCCTGCACCGTTGGCGATGATCAACGTGTCCATCAAGTGCTCCTCAATCTGCTCAGCAATGCCGCGAAATATTCCGATCCCGGCGATACCATTACGCTTATGGCTAAAGTGACCAACCTCGAGTTGCTCATCTCCGTGGCAGACACCGGGCCGGGCATTCCGGCAGATCAACTGCCAAAGCTATTCCACAAGTTTGCCCGCCTGCCGGGCAAGGAACACCAGGTCACCGGGACAGGATTGGGATTGGTCATCTCGCGCCAGATCGTCGAGGCGCACAACGGCAAAATCTGGGTTGAAAGCGAAGTGGGCAAAGGCACGACCTTCTACTTCTCCCTGCCCATCATCGCGCCGGATAACGTCAGGTGACCCCCTCCACCGTGTAGCCGGCTCCCGCCCTCACGAGGCAAATCCAACCGATACGGAGCTTTAGGCTTCGTGCATTTCTAACTTTACATTCTTAGAAACTATGGTAGAATGAACCTGCCTGTGAGCCAAGCGCTCTCGGGTTTTTCTTTTATAAAACCGATTCACCTCAACGACAGAGACCAGGATTCAGAGGAGCAGCGTTATGAGCAATCGCCCGGTATACCTCACACCGGAAGGTCAAGAAGCATTAGAACAAGAGTTGAATTATCTGAAGACAGTTCGCCGCCAAGAGGTGGCGAATCGTTTGCATGAGGCACTCGGTGAGGGGGAACTAATCGAAAATGCCGAACTTGAGGATGCGCGCCGCGAACAATCGTTCGTGGAAGGACGCATCCTGACGTTGGAAGAGCAATTGCGTAAGGCGATTATCATCGAAGGCAACCATCCCAGTGGCATGGTCGGCGTGGGCAGCCACGTGACCGTCCAGGAACACGGCGTAGATGAACCGGAAGAATACCACGTCGTGGGTTCTGCCGAGGCCGATCCCGCACGCGGCAGAATTTCCAATGAATCACCGCTCGGCAGGGCATTGCTGGGTAAGCTCGTCGGCGACAAGGCCGTGGTCCAGGCGCCAGATGGGGACATTGTTTTCGACATTCTCGCCGTGAACTAGAACAGTTCCATACACCAGTAAACAAGCCCATACGCTGCTGTATGGGCTTGTTTAATAAATGGCATAACTTTGGAGATAAGCCTATTTTGAGGAGTTAACAGTGGAATTCAATGAACTGGAACGCCAACGTATCGAGAAACTGGAAAAACTGCGTGAGGCCGGGGTCGAACCTTACCCACGGCGCGCCTATCGCACGCACACCACCCAGGCCGCGCTCGAAGCCTGCGTCGCCGCCGAGGCTAGCAGCGATACCCCGCCCACCGTCACCGTGTCCGGACGCATCATCAGCATCCGGGTGATGGGCAAGGTCGCCTTCGCACACATCGAGGACGAGAGTGCAAAGCTGCAACTCTTCATCCGGCAAGATGAAGTAGGGGATGAGAGTTACACGCTGTTCAAGAAAGCGTTCGACATCGGCGATTTCGTCGAAGCCAGCGGTCCTGTCGTTCGCACGCGCACCGGGGAAATCAGCGTCCAGGTCAAAGCGCTGCGCATATTGGCGAAAGCCATCACGCCATTGCCTATCCCGAAAGAATATGAAGACGCTGAAGGCCATCTCACACGCTACAGTGCCTTCTCCGACATCGAGGAACGCTACCGCCAGCGCTACGCCGATCTGGCCGTCAATCCGCAAGTTCGCGAGGACTTCCGCACCCGCTCGCGCATGATCAGCGCCCTACGCACCTGGTTGGACGATCACGGCTACCTCGAAGTGGAGACGCCGATCCTGCAACCGTTGTACGGTGGGGCGGCAGCGCGCCCGTTCACCACCTTTCACAACCAGCTCAAGCAAAATCTCTACCTGCGCATCTCGTTCGAGTTGTACCTCAAACGCCTGCTCGTCGGGATGTATGAACGTGTCTACGAGATCGGGCGCGACTTCCGCAACGAGGGCGTGTCGTTCAAACATAATCCCGAATTCACCCAGCTCGAATTCTATTGCGCGTACACCGATTTGCACGGCATTATGGAGACGGTCGAACAACTGCTTGCTTACACCGTCGAGCGCGTTGTAGGGACAACCACGCTCACCTACCAGGATCACGAAATTTCCTTCGCGTCGCCCTGGCAGCGCGTTACGTTGCGCGACTTGATTCTCAGTCACACGGGCATCGACTACGTGGCTTTCCCCGACGCGGACGCGCTGCGCACGGAGATGCGCCGCCGGGGTTACGATGCCGCCAGCCACGCGACCTGGGGCCATCTGGTGGATAATCTGCTCTCGGAAGCAGAACCGCAGCTCATCCAGCCCACGTTCGTCCACGACTACCCGGTCGAAATCTCGCCGCTCGCCAAACAGAAACCCGACGATCCCACCCACGTGGAGCGTTTCGAACTCTTCATCGGTGGGATGGAGTGTGGCAACGCCTTCACCGAGTTGAACGATCCCTTCGAGCAAGAACAGCGGTTCTTTCAACAGGGGCGCGACTACGCAGCCGGAGATGAGGAAGCGCAGCAGATGGACGAAGACTACCTGCGCGCGATGAAGTACGGGATGCCACCCAACGGCGGGTTCGGCCTGGGAGTTGATCGCCTCGCCATGCTGCTGACCAATCACCGCGCGATCCGCGACGTGCTCCTCTATCCCCACTTGCGACAACGCGATTGATCTACATAAGAAAAAGCTGGAGGTAAGTGATCACCTCCGGCTTTTTGCTGCCTACAGCAAACCTTGCACCTCGGCATCCAGCCGGTGGTAGAACGCCTCCATATAGCGGTGGCGCTCCTGGGCAATCGCCCGGCCCTCACCGGTATACAGCCGCTCCTGGATGCGCGAGAGCTTGACCACGAACTCGTGGACCGGTGTGTGGGCCGCATCGTCGCCGTTGGCCTCCCACTGCGCCAGATCGACGGCCGCCATCGGCGCCCACAGCCGTTGTTGGTGCGCGCCGCCATACGCAAACGCCCGCGCAATGCCGACCGCGCCGATCGCGTCCAGTTTGTCCGCGTCGAAAAGCACCTGGGCCTCCAACGTCGCCGGCTCCGGCGCAACGCGAAACCGGTGCGCAGCAATCGCGTGAACCACGGCCTCGATCCACGCCGGCGCATGTCGCCGTTCCGCCAGATAGGCTCGCGCCCGTTCGGCAGCAATCGCGGCATGATTCTGCCCGTTGGCATCGGCCTCTGCCCGTCCCCAATCGTGCAACAGCGTCGCTATATGCACCACCTCCAAGTCGGCGTCCTCCGCCCGAGCAATGCGCTCCGCCAGCGCCAATACACGCAAGATATGATCGAAATCGTGCACGCTATCAGCGCCCGCATACAAACGGCGCGCCTCGTCAATGGTTAAAAGCTCTAGCCCAGTCCCCATTATTCCTCCCTATCGCAACAAAAAACATGAGTCATCCCGGAATTTGGAGGGGTGGAGGCGGATAGGCTAGCCAGAGACGACTCAAAGCCATACGAAGACGGTAAAGCGGTATCGCGACATCGCGGTACCGCTTTCCTGTGCGATGGCACCAGTGCCGGAGCAAGTCTTGGCGCACCGGTAGCAGTGCTGGCACGAGAAGAGATAAAAGGAAGGCGTGGACAAGAGTTACCATAAGGAGTAACTTGAGGCGATTGTCCCAACGCCAAAGGCGTGGGCTTTCCATAGCGAGTTCGGTTTTACTGAAGCGATAGGCCATTTCGATTTGCCAACGGCGCGCATAGGCAAAGATGATGTGCCAGGCCGCCTCGGCATCGGGAATGGGCTCATTGGTGAGGAGATACCAGGGCGAACGGCCTTTGCCCGGGCGGGAAACGACCAACCACAACGGGCCACCATACTCAGGATGGGTCACCGGGCAGGCATAGACGCCGGTTTTGCGATAACAGCGGCGGCGTGAATCCCAGAGTTGGCGATATTCCCAGGAACGTTTACCGCGCGAGATTTCCCAGGCTTTGCAAGATTGGCCGTGTCGATCGACTAACTGGTAGCCTTTCGGCCAACGCAGCACGAAACGCACCTGGTACTGACTTACCTGTGCTAACCACGGGCCACCGGCGAAGCCCCGATCCCAGATGTGTAGCACGCGCTTGCCCCACGCTTGCGCGCACTGCTGCAAGAGCCGGCTTTCCTCCGCGCGTTTGTCACTGGCGAACTTGCCGCGCGTCGTCCACCACCGCGTCGCCGCGATCGTGGGCAGGGCCTGCAATCCTAACACCAGCACCGTCACCCAATGCATACCCGGAACACAGATCGGACGCCCGCCGGGCGGGTTGTAGTAGCCGGGTTTGATGCGTTTCAGGCGTCGTGCTTTACTCGAACGCACCGCACACAACCCTTCCAAGGCGATACTCTCGGACTTCTCCAACACACTCTCGTCCCACACCACCAGCGCCTCATCCGCCGCCGCTTCGAGAGCGGTCACTTGGGCGTTGGCTTTGTCCCACAGAAACCTCTCAAGCAGCTGATAGGTCCATTTCAGGCTACGCAGTAGGTTGCTCAAGCGTTTGGTCCCCGCTGGCGCGTGCTCGGGACTCAAGATGTAGCCCCCCAATTCGCTTAACAGCAAGCCGTTGTGGCGGTTCCGGAATTGGATGAGGACTTGTAGCGTCTTGTAGAACGTGTGGACTAACCGTTTATCAAGCTGGGTGTCCAGTGTCTCCAGCAGAGGGCGTATATATTCTGCCAGTAGTTCACTGATGCGTTGGGAGACTTGCTGCGACTCTTCTTTCTCTGTATACTCTGACATATGAAGACCTCCTGGTAACTGGTTTGGCTTAAACTCAGTTTACACCAGAAGGTCTTCTTTTTCGAGTCACCCTAAAATTCGGGATGACTCATGTCCATCACTCAATCCGTCTCCAACGGCGGCGGCGTTTCAGTCTGCGCCGCCTCTTC
>JAKJAB010000390.1 GCA_022707725.1 Chloroflexota bacterium
TGGCGCACGATCAGGCGGCTGCCCCGCAGACGCAAGTCGGCATCATCCAGAGCACGCAATCCGCCCAGCAGGAACGCGTGCCGTTTGTCTCCGGTGTAGCCGGAGTGCCACAGTCCCGGATCGAGCACGAACACCGGGAGCACATAACGGCTGTGCGTCAGGGCGGCGTGCAGGGCCTGGTTGTCGCTCAAGCGCAGATCGCGTCGGATCCACCAGACGGCGATCGCCATCGTTATGCCTTGACCGCCAGACTCAACTCGTCCAGCGCGGCGACTTCGTCATCCGTCAGTCGCCAGCCGAGCGCGCCGACATTCGATTGTACCTGGCGGACATTCTTCGCGCCGGGGATCGGCACCGCACCTTTGCAGATCGTCCAGTTGAGGGCCACCTGGGCGGGCGTCTTGCCACCGTGCGCGTCGCCGAAATCGCGCAGCATCTCGATGAGCGGCTGCGCTTTTTGCAGATATTCGCGGCTGTAGATGTTCTTGCGCGGGCCGGGCGGCGGATTGTCGGGCGTGTATTTGCCGGTCAGCACGCCTTTTTCCAGCGGGCTGTAGGCAATCAGGGTGATATTGAGGTCTTTGCAGAGCTGCGCCACGCCGTTGAATTCCGGGTCGCGGTGCAGCAGGCTGTAGAAAACCTGGTTGGAGGCCAGGGGGATGCCGCGTTTGGCCAGGGCGGTGTGCGCGCGTCCCATCTGTTTCATATCGTAGTTGGAGACGCCGACCGCGCGGACGAAGCCGGCCTCGACCGCCTCGGCCATCGCGTCCATCCACGTTTCGACCGGCACGGGCGGCAGGGGGAAGTGCATCTGGTACAGGTCGGTGCGCGGCATTCCCAAACGCTTGAGGCTGTTGCGCAGCGCGCGGCGCAGCGCGTTTTTGGTCAGCCAGAAGGGGAACGGCATGAACTTCGTCGCCACCACGAACGTCTGGCCGGATTCACGGATGAACTGGCCGAGCAGTTTTTCCGAGCGCCCCAGCCCGTAGACTTCCGCCGTGTCGAAGAAATTGATGCCGGCTGCTACGGTCGCATCGAAGGCGGCGCGCACGTCAGCGTCGGTGTAGCCTTTGCCGTATCCCCACATCACCCCGTCGCCCCAGGCCCACGTGCCGATGCCCATCGGGGTGATGGCGATGCCGGTGTTGCCGAGTGTTACCCGTTCTGATATTGGTTCTGTCATTGGTCCTCCAGGGGTAGTCTGATAGTCGTGTAGTTCGTATCTTAACACAAAGAGTGGTTTTGTCAACTTATTGACGCCTTTATGTATAAGTATATTTGACAAAACATTAACCCTCTGGTATACTTACCTTATAAGCTGTAATTATACGATCAATATAGAATACCAGTGAGCGATTATACGACGAATGACTATCTGACTATCTCAGGAGGCGACGATGAGCAACGATGAATCGATCTATAACATCGGGAGTGTCGCACGGATGACCGATATCCCGGCAGCTACGCTGCGCATCTGGGAACGGCGCTACAATTTTCCCGAAACCGAACGCACGGAAGGCAAACACCGCCTCTACTCCGACAAAGAAATCCAACGGCTGCGCTGGGTCAAGGTCCGCCTCGATGAAGGGATGCAGGTTCGGCAGGCGATTCGCGCTTTGCGGGCAGTGGAGGCGGGAGAGGACCTTGTGGTAGGAAAGCCGGCGTCGCCATCTCCGGATGAGCGCGGCGTTGATGTCTCCGAGGGCGATCAGATTGTCAACGTGCATATCGACGCACTGCGGAAAAAGCTGCTCGATGCGTTGCAGGCCCACGAAACCGAAAAAGCGGATCAGGTTTTCAACGAGGCCTTCACGTTGTACACACCGGAGAGCTTGATCGTCGATTTGATCAGGCCGACCTTGTACGATATCGGTGGGGGTTGGGAGAAAGGCGAGATCGACATTGCGACCGAACACCTGGCGACGCACTATCTGCGCCAACACCTGCTCGCGTGGATGCGCAGCGGGCCGCCGCCTTATGCTGTCGCGCCCATCGTGTTGGCCTGCGCGCCCGGCGAATGGCACGAGGGTGGTCTCCTGATGTTTGGCGCGTTGATGCGTCGTCGTCGTTGGCCTGTTGCCTATTTAGGCCAATCCAGCCCCTTGCCGGAATTGGCCAAATTCGTCCAGGAGACAAAACCGGCGGCGGTTGTGTTGACCGCGATGACTGAAGCGCCGGCCCTCGCGCTGGCGGAATGGCCGACCTGGCTGCCCGAAGCCGCCCGGACGGGCGAACCCATCGTTGGCTATGGCGGATTGGCATTCAACGAATGGCCTGAATTGCGGACCAAAGTCCAGGGCCTTTTCTTAGGCAGCACGCTCCAGGAGGGTGTGGAGACGCTGGAACGCCTCTTGCTGAATAAAGGCCCTCGTTTATAACAGCGTTTTGGGATCGGGGAATTGGCCTGGTTGCAGGAGGGTGACGACTTCAAGATAGCCCGGAGCGGCCATCGCACAGGGATTTCCAGCCTGCACTTGGATAATGGCCTCTTCCGGGGATGCGAGATGATAGAGGACGAGATATCCCGCCAGGATAGCTCCTGTGCGATCGGCCCCGGCGTGACAGTGGACCAGCACCGGTTTTCCAGCCTCGACCTGCGTATGGATGAATTCCCATACCGGCAACGCCTGGTAGATGAAGGCCTTCCGCATCCCATGCGAAAAGAGGAACACGGGCGGAAACTCCGCCCGGTAGTGCTCCAGGCCATACGGACCTAAATCCTCTACTGGTTCCTCAGCCGCCAGGGAAACAACCGTGCGAATGCCTCCCGCATAAAGGGCTTGCGGGTCCCACGGCTCGCGGACCGGGCCGGGGCGTCCACCCAAGAGTCTTTCAATGATCCAGTAGATGTGCTGCATAAGCCCCATTGTACCATATTCCAGGATCTTCCGGGAAACTTGCGTTTTCCAGAAGGTTAACTCCTTCGGTTGCTAAAATGCTCTTGTAAGGTATAGTTACGAGCAAATAGCGTATCAGGAAAGCAGGTTGTATGAACGAGGATAAGGATATCGCGCCGGACGAGAATCAGGAATGGTCTGACGAGGTCGAAACGTGGCTGGACGAATACCAGGAGGCGCTTGACGACGCGCAAGACGCGCTCTACGTTCAAGTGGAATCCGAGGCTGCGCAAAGGCCTGTATACACCGGGCCAACAACGCCCATCGGCATTCGTTTCCAACCGGCGGGCAAAGTGTACCATTTCGCTGCTCCGGTCGAGATGGCGTTGCGACGGGATGATTGGGTGGTGGTGGAGACGGTCTACGGCGAACAGGCCGGACAAGTCAGCGAGACGGCTGCCAGACTCCCCGACGGTATTTCGCCCAAGCGGCTCAAGACGGTGTTGCGACAAGCTAACGGTCTGGACATGGCACGCTTCCAGCTCATGCGTGAGCGCGCCGAGCGCATGGTCGAGGTCGCTAGAGAAGAGGTCAAGGCGCAGAAGTTGGACATGAAGGTTTTTTCGGCAGAGTTTGCGCTCGATGGTAGCAGCGCCATTCTGCTCTGCACCGGCAATTCCAACAAACGGGATCTTACCAACTTCCGGCGGCGCATTGCCAGCCGGATGAACTGCCGCGTCGAAGTCCGCACCGTCGGCCCGCGCGACCACGCCAAGACGTTGTGCGGCTATGGCGTTTGCGGCGAACCGCGCTGCTGTTGCCGGTTCCTCACCGAATTCCAGACGGTGTCCATCCGCATGGCGAAGGATCAGGCCATTTCGATGGCCCCCACC
>JAKJAB010000391.1 GCA_022707725.1 Chloroflexota bacterium
GTGGATCGTCCGTCATTGTCCCAAATAATTAATATTGGCCGGCACCGGGGTCAGCAGATAAACGTCCACCCAGCGGTACCAGAGTTGCAGGTTGGAGTCGTCGAAGCCCAGATCGATGCGCTTCCCCTTGATCGCGCCGCCGGTGTCGCCAGCATAGCCAACGCCATAACCGGGCACGTACACCTCGGTACGCAGCGGGATCACCCGTGGGTCCACCGCCACGATGCCGTGACGCATCGTCATGCCAGTTGCCGTGCGCCCGTAATATGGCGATGAGGAAGAGACACCTGCCGTCGCCGCGCTGTACGAGGTCGCCAGCACACGGAACACGCGCCAGTACTCTACCGTACCGCTCTCCGTCGCCAGTTGCCGGATGATGATCTTCGTGCCATAGCCCATCACGCGGTTCGCCGGGGCCAGCACCACACTTTCGCCTTCCACGCGACGCTCCACCACCTGCCCATCTTCGTAACGTAAGCGGAGGCGACGTTCCAACACACCCGGCTCGCCTTCTTGCAACAGGCTCTGTGTATCGATTTCGGAGTCGGGATCGGCCTGCCACACGGAGTTGAACGGGATCGGACTTTGTTCCACGATCACACTTTCGGTGACGCGGTAAACGCGAATTTCACCGCCATCGCTCAACGATGCTTCCAGGGAAGGGGTCGTGTAATCCTGCCCGTTGAGCGTTACGCCCAGGTCGGCCAACACCTCCCCCACCCGGCTGCGATGGGTGCGCGTCCGCAGAACATGCCCATCTACACGCACCGACACAGGGATCGAACGTTCGGTGCGAATGTGCAGGCCGTTTTGCAGCGGTGTGGCCAGGTCAGGGTAGACGCGGTCCGCGCGATACAAGCGGATGCCGGCCTGATACAGCGCCGCGCCGACCGTGGCCGCGCTGGAGTACAACGTCGCACGAACGCCGCCATCCTCCAGGATAATCTGCGTCGCCCGTTCCACAACGATGCGGAAGCGCGTCTCCGGCGGATCTGTGGCCAGGGCAGGGCGAATCTGGATGGTATCGTGACTGTCCAATTGCACGCCAAGTTGTGCCAGCAGGTCGGCGGGACTTTCTTGATGCGCGTAAATCTGACGCTCGCGCCCGTCTACAACCACCACGACAGGCTTAGCGCGCGCGATTTGAATCTCCAATCCGGGGGTCAGAGCCGTGCTTAAGTCGGGGAAGAACTGGTCTTCAGGACGCAGACTCAGGCCCAGATCGGCCATAAGCAGTTCCACGGTGGGCTGATGCGTCCTGACCACCCGACTTTCGCCGTCAATGGTCAACGTCACCTGCGTCAACGTCGCGCGGTATCCCGCCGTCAAGGCCAGGATCGCCAGCACCGCCAGCCCCAGGCCCAACAATTTAGTCAGCCAATTCACTTGTTATCCTCAGCAAAACAAACCACTGATATCAACAAAGACGATGCCCGAGAGGGACCGAAGACCAGGCACCCCTGCGGCGCCCGGAAAGACCTCCTTACCGTTGCTTCCTCCCGGACCTGGCGGGGTTCGAAGGTTTCCGCCGCGCAGGACCCAACCTTCAGCCCCCTTCGAGCATCGTCCTTACGCACTATAGCGCTATGGTAACGGAAAGCGGCGGTTTGTCAAGAGACTTGTCAACAGGTGCAAAATGCGTATAATAAGCAACGCTATCGTAGGGGAGGTAAGAGTTATGCCGTTATATGAATACCAGTGTCAAGAGTGTGGATTGCGCTTCGAGCGTCGTCAGCACTTCAACGACAAGCCGGTCACACTATGCCCGGATTGCCAGGGGCCGGTCGTGCGCTTGATTCAACCTGCTGGCATCATCTTCAAAGGGTCTGGGTTCTACGTCACCGACAACCGGTCTAAGTCTTCCACCGCCGTACCCGGCAATCGCAAGACGGACGAGAAGCCGGCGGACGAAAAACCCGCCACGAAAGCGGAAACGGCCAGTAGCGAGAGCGCGAAGGCCAGCCCGTAGCACGACGTCACCGGCACACACTATACACAAGGGCTTAGCGATATGCTAAGCCCTTGTCCATGAACTACTCAGAGCGGATCAAGCGTACCACCGTCGCGCCGTCCCCACCCTCTTTCTCACCGGCGGACTCGTAAGACACGACGAGCGGATGGTTCGCCAAATAACTGCGGATTTCCTGGCGCAGCTTGCCGGTGCCCTTGCCGTGAATGATTCGCACCCACGGCAGCGCTGCCATCGTCGCGTCGTCCAGGTAACGTTCCAGGCGATCCACGGCCTCTTCCACCGTCTGCCCGCGCAGATCGATCTGCAATCCTGGTGATGGCCCGCGCGCGGGCGTCTTCACTTTTACCGATGCCGCCAAGGGTGCAGCTACCGGTTGCGCGCGGCGCAACAACTCGACTTCTTCGATGCCAACACGCGTGCGCAGCGGACCAGCCTGCACCACGACTTCCTCTCCCTCCACCTCTAGCACCGTACCCTGCACGCCCAGCGCTGTCAATTTGACGGTATCGCCTTCGCGCGGCGGCCCGGACGGCGCTTCGACCTCAGGAACAGCCAGTATATCCTCCACCAACGGGGACATCTCCGGCAGCGTGATCTCCAGGTCGTCCAACGCTGCGACGACTTCCTCCACCACGGGGGGCGCTTCGCGCCACGGTGTAGAGAGCAGGCGCTGGCGCAATGTGCGAATCTCGGTGCGCAACGCTTCGACTTCCTCACGCGCCTCGCGTTCAGCCTGACTGAGGATCTCCCGCCGTTCGTCTTGGATGCCGAGCAGGCGCTTGCGCAGGTCACGGGCGAGTGTCTCGGACTCCTGGCGGGCGACACGGGCCTGATCGCGCGCCTGCGCCGTCTGAATGCGCAGGTTGTGCAGATCTTCCAGCATATCGTCGGCGCGCAGTTCTTCGCCGGAGACCATTTTGCGCGCGTCCTTCACGATGTCTTCGGGCAGTCCCAGGCGACGAGCGATCGCAAAGGCGTTCGAGCGGCCCGGCAGGCCGATGATCAGGCGGTACGTCGGCGCGAGCGTTTCGACGTTGAATTCCATTGAGGCGTTGCGCACGCCGGACGTGCTATGCGCGTACAGCTTCAATTCCGGGTAGTGTGTCGCCACAAAGGCGGTGCAGCGGCGCTTGCGGAACGTATCCAGCAGCGAACGCGCCAGCGCGGACCCTTCGGCGGGATCGGTGCCCGCGCCCAGTTCGTCCAGCAGCACCAGCGAGCGGTAATCCGCGCGCTTGATAATGCGCACAAGCTGGCTGATGTGCCCGGAAAAGGTGGAGAGCGACTGTTCGATGGACTGCTCATCGCCAATGTCGGCGAAAACGTCGCGGAACAGGCTCAGGCGCGAGCCAGACAGCGCCGGAATCTGCATGCCGGACTGCGCCATCAGCACCAGCAGGCCGACGGTCTTCAGCGAAACAGTTTTTCCGCCGGTGTTGGGTCCGGTGAGCACCACTGAAAATGTCTGTTCATCCAGAACAACGTCAATCGGGACCACTTTGGCAGGGTCCAGCAGCGGATGGCGCGCGCGGCGCAGGGCGATGACGCTGCCGGGGTGGAATTCGGGGGCTTTTTCCGCGAACGGCACCAATTCCGGTTCTACGGCGCGCAAGTCTTCGGCATAACGCGCTTTCATCAGCGCCAGGTCGAGCGCGGCCATGGCTTCCACGCTGAGCTTCAGGCTTTCGGCCTGCTCGGCGATGCGCAGGCTGAGCGCGTGCAAAACGCGCAGAACTTCGTCGCGCTCTTGCAGCT
>JAKJAB010000392.1 GCA_022707725.1 Chloroflexota bacterium
GGATGCGGAGGTGCGCCGCTTGCAGAAAGCGTTGACTGGACGAACCAGCCCGCTCGCCACACGTGACCGCACACTCATCGAGACCTTCCTGGCCACCGGCATCCGCCTGCAGGAGCTGGTCGCCCTCGATCTCGCCGATGTAGACCTGGACGCCAAGCACCTGCATGTGCGCCGTGCGAAGGGCGGGCAGCCGCAGGTCAAGTTTCTGAACACGCACCTGCGCGGCATCCTGCGCCGCTATCTCCAGTGGCGCAACAAACAGGGCGAGTCCTGCCCGGCGCTCTTTCTCAGTCAGCGCGGCACCCGCGTGTCACCGCGGCAGGTGGGCTACCGCTTTGCCCACTGGCTGCGAGAAGCCGGCATCGAGAAGGCCATCAGCCCCCATGGCCTGCGCCACACCTTCGCCACCCGGCTCTACAGCCGCACCGGCGATCTGCTCGTTGTCCAGCGGGCACTCGGTCATCGCAACATCGCCAGCACCGAGATTTACACGCACCTGGTGGACGGCACGCTGGAAGAGGCACTGGAACGACTGTAAGCCACGACGACCAGCCAGGCATTGTCGCCAACGGCTCTCCAGACCGGGGAGCCGTGTCGCATTGCGGAGAACAGACCTTCTCTGCAATGCTGTCGTGCGCTCGCTGCCAATTCACGCGTGCTCATCCTCCACCTCCGCCGGTATTCTCTGCACTGTTTCCGGCGTTTTCACTGTGCTGGATGCACGCTCGGTTGCTTCTGCCTCGTCTTTCCGTGCCTTCACCCGCTGCAGTAACTGTGAGGCCCAGTCCGTGGCACTCATCCCCTGGGCGCCTGGTGTCGCTTCACCCTCGCGGGTGCGCTTGGTCGCCTTCAAGTCGGCCAGGTGCCGCCGCATCATGCCATCCAGGCGATCAGCAGTTTGCCAATCCTCCAAGGCAATGGCACGCCCAAGCTGCGTGTAGTACAGGCAGACCAGTTCCAACTGCATGAAGTCGGCACTGTCGTTGAGCGCATACTCCTCATGGAACCGATCAATCATCGCCTCAAAGATCTCCTGCTCGTCTGTCGTCAGGAAGCGAGAAGCGTAAATGCCATGTTTCATATTGTTCATCCGGCTGGCCGAGTTCGGTGAGCTCCGCCCGCCTGGTGTCCGTCCCGTCACGCGTTGTAACCTCCCCAGTGCTGTCATTTCGCGATGGCTAATCCGCACTGATCTCCTGCCCCCTCACGACATGTGATGCCGTGTGTTCCGTTCTGAGAGCACAGTTCAGAGCCGTGGCGGGGAGGAGGCGTTTCGCATTAGAAAGGGATGAGACGATGCGAGAAACAACGACAACGACGATCTTTCCCTCCGCGCAGGAGGATGTTCAGGCGGCTGAATGTGGTGTCTCCACACCACAGACGGTATCGCCATCGTATCGATTGGCCTTCCGAGATCATGACTTGTTGTTGAGAGATGAGCTGCGGCCCGTGCGGCTCCTGTTGGAATTACAGAAAGCCGAGCTGATCCTCGACGAACACGGCATTACCGACACGGTGGTTATTTTCGGCAGTGCCCGCATTCTTGCCCCGGACATCGCTACCGCGAAAGCGACAGCGGTTGAAGCTGCCCTGCGGCACATCCCGCACGATCCGCGGTTGGTTCGTGAGGCGGCACGTGCGAGACGTGATGCCGCCAATGCGCGGTATTATGAGGAAGCGCGCAAGCTCGCGAGCTATATTGCGCATGCCAACCAGTTGAATGGCCATGGGCATTGTGTGGTGGCCACTGGCGGCGGACCCGGCATCATGGAAGCAGCCAATCGCGGCGCGCATGAGGCTGGTGCGAAGAGTATCGGCTTGAGTATTGTGTTGCCGCACGAGGAACACCCCAACGAGTTCGTCACGCCGGCATTGAGCTTCCTCTTTCATTACTTTGCGATTCGCAAAATGCATTTTTTGATGCGTGCTCGGGTACTCGTCGTCTTCCCCGGTGGCCTAGGCACCCTGGATGAGTTGTTCGACGCGTTAACCCTGATCCAGACACAGAAGATCAAACCCATCCCGATTCTCGTCTTCGGTAAATCTTTTTGGGAGCGTGTGCTGAATCTCCAGGCACTGGTGGACGAAGGCATGATTGCACCGGAAGATGTTGGGCTGCTCCGATATGTTGAGACAGCGGAAGAGGCATGGGATCTCATCGTGGATAGCATCTATGAAGAAAAGGCCGAAGAGATGAGTACCGAGCAATACTACCGACCATAACCATCAGGTTACTGGGGATAGCATGGGGCGTTTAACGCTTCGGGAATGACACATTGTTACCGTAGATTCAGCCCGACTGAACTTTTATGGTATTTCGGTTTCGCTACTATTGACTGGGGGATTACTCCGTCCCGGTGAAGGACCGGCAGGAAGGACTGTAGCATCTTCAGCGTTGAAAACTACCACATAAAACATAATAGTAGGCTATCTGAACACCGACAACTTGGTGTATGGGCTTAGCCCGTGTCGAATTCACACAATGACCGGTTGCCGACTAGATAGCCCGCCAAGAATCCCTTCACATGCTCTTCTGCATCAAAGGGAACTGCCATCTGCCACACCCCGCTTAAGAGTGTGCGCATGACCAGTGGGCCGATAAACGCAAGAGCCATCTCCTCGGAAGCGATTCTCTGTAACTGGCCATTCGCTTGATAGTGTTCCATGAGCCGGGCGACATCTTGCACTAACCGCGGAATCCCGCATTTTTCGGTTGTCGTCACCAATTCGGGAATCCGACTGATCTCTGGCATCATCCGGGCGATCAGCCCCTGGCGGGCTTCTAAAATCGACGCGACTTGCCGTATGAGCGCGAGCAGGTCCCCCTGTAGATTGCCTGACGCGTGCGGAACGAGCGCCTTCAGTGGAGCCGTAAAATGCTGGACGGCCTCACGCAACAGCGCATCTTTCGTGCCGAAATGCCGAAACAGTGTCTGTTCGGTCACGCCAGCGCGCTGGGCAATCTCTCGTGTTGTTGCGCCACGATACCCTTGTTCAGCCAATAATTCCAACCCCGCTTCCAGTAAGCGGTTTCGGATCGATCCCCCCGCTGATTCAGCCGTACCGTTCTCACCCATGAAGACTCCTCCCGTCGCATGCGTCGTTCACCTGACCACACCGTGATGCGTTTGAGCCAAGACAGAGTATAGCAGATTCTCTCGTCCGCGTGACCTTTCTTCATCGTCTCATCAGCCCCTTGTTCCTGAGATGAGCGCATGACTCGGGGCAAAGCGATCCCACCGATTACTGGGTGCCCAGACACAGTGGTGAAAAAAATAACCAAAAAGGGTTGACAGTCTGAAATGCAGGGAATATAGTGAGTGGGTACTCACTATTACACAGAGTGGGTGGCACATTTGTGAAGGAGAGGTCAACATGGATCAACCGAACAGTCGACGTGTGGCCGTCCAGCAGGCACGGCATGACGGCTCAGTGTTGCACAGCGGGATCGTATGGCTTGTGCTGTTCTTCTTTCTGACCCCGTTGTGGTCTCAAGAGGGCACGGCGCCGCGCCCGTTGACCTTGGAAGACGCCGTGGCTCTCGCGCTCCAACACCACCCGGCGTTGCGGGAGGCAGACAGTCGGACCGCCGCGGCCCGGGCGGGCGTCGACCGCGCCGACGCGGCTCATCAAGTACAGGTGAAGGTCGATTCGCGATATGCGACGGTCGGCGACGTGCCGACGCTCACCGCGGCGGGAGGGATGCCCGTGG
>JAKJAB010000393.1 GCA_022707725.1 Chloroflexota bacterium
GAACCCAAAACGGCAATTTTTGCGCTTCCTTCTGTCATTGCAGGCGTAAAAGTGCGCCCCACCTGAATAGTTACCTTCTATGTTAGCATTTGATGTGCTATGTGTCAATAGTCACGGTTCGGTCGTTGACTCCGGTTCGGGTCGCACGTAGGCGATCAAGCGAAAGGTGGCGGTGAGTGGCGCAGTGTCGTCCAGGGTGAGGGTGACGGTGTACTCGCCGGGCAGTAGGAACGGCGCGCCCGGAATGCCGGTGATGCTATCCCATATCACCCCTGCGCCGTCTGTCTCGTTCCACACACCGCTGGCCGTGCGCACGTTGGCGCCGTTCCGATACCACGCGCTCTCCCACGCTGCGCCAGGCAGCAGGCCTTCACACTTTGTCCCCACGTAGATAACTTGTGAATACCATTCGAAGCGGTTTTGTGGCAGGAACGGTTCGCCATCAGGCGTGAGTCCGGCGGCGGCGAAGGGTGGCGCGCAGACGAGCGCCGGCGCCGGGGTGGCAGTGGGGAGGGGCGTCGCTGTAACGGTTGGCGCGGCGGTTGGCGTAGCCGTAGGGGTGAGGGCGGGAGCATCGCCAACCTCGAAGGCAAAGGTGTGCTGTGTCCGCCCCATAAGCGTGAGTTCCACGTGATAATCGCCCTCCGCTAGCGGCGCGCTGTCCTTGTGATAACAGGGTACGCTTTCTGCGCCCTCAGCCTGGAGCAAAGTGGCGTTGTGGGAGCAGACCAGGGCCTCGCCATAGCGCACGGCGATCCAGTACGGTGCGCCGGGACACGCGCCCTGATACGTGTAGCGCAGATAGAAGTGTTGCGTATTGCCTGGCAGCCGGGTCAATATTGGGCCGGAAGGCGTGAGCGCCAGACCCAGCGACGTGACGGCGGCGGCGTCTTCGGCGATGGTGAACGTGTGTGCGCCCAGGACGATGCCATCTGCGCGCAGCGCCAGCGTGTAGCGACCCGGCGGCAGCGACTCACCTTTCGGGAAGGCGACGAACAGTTCGCCCATACCGGGCTGCCATTCGCCCTGGCTGAGGACGGCGCTTTCGCCTTCACGGCTCAACGTCCACTGCGCCTGCATCGTGATCGGCCACACGTCGAGCAATTCGGGGGTGAGCCGGATTTGGGTTGCGGCCTGGCACAGCGTATCCGGGGCCGCGTCGAACGTGACCTGGGGCAGGCGGAGCGGGGGGGGTATGGGCGGCGCTGCCGTGTTCGACGCGCAAGCGGCGAGCGCCCCCAAGAGGCCGCACACCAGGACAACAACGGCAAGACTTACTGTTCGGCTTCCGCTTCGGGTACCCATTCGCTTAACTCCCGTATCATCGATTCGGCGTGTTCCCGCCAGTAAGGATGTTCGCCGACGGCCAGGTAGGCTTGGAAATCGGCAATGGCTTCGGCGTATTCGCGCAGTTGTTGGTGCGCGATACCGCGGTTGAACTGCGCCTCGACCAGGCGCGGGTCGAGGTTCATTGCCAGGGTCAAGTCGTGGATGGCTTTGCGCGGGTGGTCGATCTCGCGCCAGTAGAGGATGCCGCGATCCAGGTAGACCTGCGCGAAGTCGGGCTTCCATTCCAGGGCGCGGGTGAAGGCGTCGATGGCGGCTTCGTATTCCCATTGCGCGCTGCGCGAGTTGCCGATATAACGGTGGACGATGCCGATCATGTAATGGCTGTGGGCCATCAATTCTCTGAACAGCTTCCCCGGTATCGATAGAAGCTTCAAGCCAGCATCTCCTGATACACCTGGAGGGTCTGCTGCGCCACGCGTTGCTGGGTGAATTGCGCCAGCACGCGGGCGCGGCCCCGTGTCCCCAAATCTTGACGCAGCGCTGGATCACGAATCAAGCGCGTTAGCACAACACGCAGCGCCGCGACGTCATTTTCGGGGAAAACGATCCCGGCGTCGCCGATGACGTGCGGGATTTCGCCCGCGGCCGAGCCGACCACCGGCACGCCGCAGGCCATCGCCTCCACCAGCACGCGCCCGAATTGCTCGGTCCAGTTTTCCTGAGTGCGCGAGGGGAGCACGAGCACATCGAGAGCCTGGTAGAACGCTGGCATATCCATCGACGGAACCGGCGGGCGGAACGTGACCCGCGCCGTCAGTTTGCGGCGCTCCGTCAATGCGCGTAGACTGGCTTCTGCGGGGCCGTTCCCCTGGAGGGTGGCGCGCCACGGCCCTTCCAGCCCGGAGAGCGCCTCCAGCAGCAGATCGACGCCCTTTTCCGGCACCAGCCGTCCCGCGTAGGCGATATGAGGGACGTGATCCGGCGCGGCTGCGTGTTCGGAGGGCAAGAAGATGTCGGGGTCCACGCCGAACTGCGGGATGACGGCGAGCGGCCCGGTGTAGCCCTTGCGCCGCCACACTTCGGCGGCGGTGGCGCTGCCCACGATGGCATATTCTATGTGGCGGAGGTTGTACTGCTCGATCCAGGTGAAGGGCGGCGGATAACGACGCAGCAAGTTCTGCCACGAGAACCACAGCGTTTTGGCCCCGCAATCCCGCGCCTGCCGGTTGGCGAGATAGGTCGCCAGATTGTACGGCTCCTCGTCGATGTGGACGACGTCAGGGCGAAAGGCGCGGATCAGCCCGCCGAGCGTGGGGTAGAAGTGCAGGTGAAACTGCCCGTTGAACGCCAGCGGCAACACTTCCAGGCGATAGCCGCGCGTGTGCGCCAGCTCTAGCCGTGTGACGCCGCCTTTGTCCTTCCAGCCTGGCGGCACGGCGACCATGAGCGCCATCTCCGGCGCGCGCGCGGCCAACTCTTCCAGCTTGCGCTGGTAGGCCCCCACGATGCAGGCTTTCGAGAGCATCAAAACGCGCACAATCGATCTCCCTGAAGGCTCAACGGATCAGGCAACCGAAGGTTGCACCGGATTTGAACGGATCGAGAGAAGTATAGCGCAACTATGGAGGAAGGAAAGGGGCGCAGGGCGCACATCGACGGATTTCGCGGGCGGCGCTATGCTGACGAGCTGCCAGTTTACCGGTCAGCGCAACAACTGCGATCGATTTGACATTTTCTTGGTTCGTGGTTAAATAGAAGACGTTAAAGGCTGTGATCGGGAAGAGTACGTATCAGAGCGGGGTTGCAGAGAGCCGGAGTAAGGTGTGAGTCCGGTACCAGCGCCGATACCGAATGGACCCAGGAGCCGCCCGCCGAAAGTTGGATAAGTTGTCGTTCAGCAAGTAGTCCGGGCCGGAAACGCTACCGTTATCAGAGCGCAGGGCATCGTCGCAAGACCGTGCTCGCAAGAGTGAGGCTGGCTTGATTCATGAACGCGCTTATCACAGCGCGTTTTTGTTTGGGAGCAAGCGCCTAAGCCGGGTGGCACCACGGGCATTCAAACGCTCGTCCCGCAGAGGGATGGGCGTTTTTTTGTTGTCTGTCAACGGATTGAACGGATTCTAACGGATTAAGAATTCCGACTTTGGACTTTCGACTTTGGACTAACTTGAGGAGGCCTTATATGGAACAGAAGAAACGCATTTTGACCGGAGACCGTCCCACCGGGAAGCTGCACTTGGGGCATTACGTGGGCAGTTTGCAGAACCGCGTGGCGCTGCAGGATGCCTATGAGTGCTACTTCATCATTGCCGACTTGCACACGCTCACCACCAGGCCGGAGAAAGAGCACGTCCTGACGTTGGAACAGAATATCTACGACGTGGTGCTCGACTATCTCGCGGTGGGCATCGACCC
>JAKJAB010000394.1 GCA_022707725.1 Chloroflexota bacterium
TCGCGGCTTACCGCCTGTTCAGCTAGACAGCATCGCACAGATTGTTGACCAGAAGGGGCTGGCGAACCTCGCCAGCCCCTTTTTGTCGCCGGATAGAACAAGATTTCCTTTCTTGAAACATAGTGTTATAGTACTTCGTATTGGATGGCGAAACGAAAGGCGCTCAGTCGATCTCACATTGCGCCAAGAGGAGCGCCAGGTCCCCGTTCTGGCCTGGTTCGCCATCCAGGCCGGGCAAAATTGGGACCACTGAGACTGATTTTTTACCGGCGGCGGATATATGAGTGGAATTGCAACGCTTTTGACGTATTGGAAGACGCTGGCGCAGAGCGATCCGGCGCTGACGCCGCGCGCCGGTATCTACGTTTTGATCACGCTCCTGACCATCGTTGAAGGCCCCATTGCGATTCTGCTCGCCGCGGGCGGCGTCGCTGCCGGATTCTTGCGCCCGTCGCCGGCCTTCTGCGCAACGACGCTGGGGAATTTGATTGCCGACAGCCTGTGGTATGGGGTGGGCTACTTCGGGCAGATGCAGCGGCTGGCGCGGTTCGCCAGGATTTTGCGAATTGACGTTGCCAATGTGGCCCGACTCGAACGCAGCATCAACACCCACGCGGGCAAGCTGTTGTTGTTTGCCAAAATCACCAACGGGCTGATCGTACCGGTGCTAATTGCCACGGGGATGGCGCGGGTTCCTCTGAGACGTTGGTTCCCTATCATCTTTGTGACCAATCTACTCAACAGTGCGGTTTTGTTTTTGATTGGCTATTACGCAGTGTTCAGTTTGGCGCAAGTGAAACAGGCTTTTGGCTACCTTGCGGTTGCAGCGACAATTGTCCTTATCTTCGCCGCAAGTCTTTACGTGCGACGTTTGCTGAGTCGGGTTGACTTGCCGGCGGGGTTGGACGAAGACTAGAAAATAGAGGCGCGGACGCAAAATGCGGATTCTGATTTGTGGCTCGACGTACTACCCTCATTTGAACGGTCAGGCTATCTTCACGAGCTATTTGACCGAAGAAATGGCTAAACGCGGGCACACCGTCGTCGTCCTGGCGCCTGGCGCGTCGCGCCAGGCGCAGGCGACCAACAATGTCACGGTCGTCCCTATACCGGCTGTGAAATTGGAGCGGATCCACGGCGATTTATATGCGCCGTGGAGATACCGAAAGATAGTGCGTGCGCAAATTGAGCACTTTCGGCCTGATATTGTCCACGTCCAAGACCCCTATCCGGTTTGCCAGGCGCTGATCGAAAGGGCGCGGCGATGTCACATCCCGGTGGTAGCGACGCACCATTCAGGGCCGGAGATTGGCGCGCCTTACGTCAACGTGCATCACCCGGTCGCCAAAAAAATATTTCAATGGGGCGCCTGGCGCTTTCTCCTGGCGTACCTCTCGCGCGCGGATTTGGTCACGGCGCCTTCGCGGGCTTCGGTCGAGATGTTGGTGCAGCATGGCCTGCGCGTTCCGACCATCCGCGTGCCTTGCGGGGTGCGGTTGGCGGAATTCGCGCCGGATGCGCGGGTGGACGGCGCGACAATCCGGCAGCGTTACGGGCTGGACCCGGACAAAGTGACGCTCTTGTACGTCGGGCGGCTGGATTACGAGAAGCGCGTCCCACTCATTTTACAGGCGATGGCTTTGCTCGACCGCGACGACGTGCAAGTAGCCCTGGCGGGGGAGGGCGCTCAGGCGAACCAATTGCGTCAGTTGGCCGACGAACTCGCGTTGGGGCAGCGCGTGCATTTCCTGGGCCGGGCGCCTCACGAGGATTTACCAGCGCTGATTTCCGGCGCGGACGTTTTTGTGATGCCTTGCGCCGTGGAATCGTTCAGTATTGCGACGGTGGAGGCGATGGTTTGCGCCAGGCCGGTGTTGGCCGCGAACGCCGGCGCGCTCCCCGAACTGGTCCGGCACGGCGCGTCCGGTTATTTGTTCCGCTCCGAGGATGCCTCTGACCTGGCGCGCGGGATCGAATATCTCATCGAACAGCGGGCGCACTGGGCGCAGATGGGGAAGGTCAACGCCCGTCGGGCGCGCCGCTATGACTTCGCGCAGGTGATAACGGAATATGAACAAGCCTACCAGTTGGCGATGCGAAACGCCGCCGCGCGCTATGCTCCCGAGGCCCAACCCCCACAGCGCCGTATTCCGCCCCGTTTGCTGCCCGGCAAAGCGGGGGCAAAACTACGGCGGTTCATATTCCTTGTTTTGTTCCTCCTGACGTTGAGCGGCGCTATTGTCTCTTCCTACGACGCGAGCCAGGCCAAGCCCGAACTGCGCCTCGCGGACCTGCAACAGGTGGATTTGTCGGAAGTCCACCGTTTGCTGGTCATCGCTCCCCATCCCGATGACGAATCGCTCGGCGCGGCGGGGATGATGCGGGCGGTCGTCGAACAGGGAGGGCAAGTCAGAGTTGTCGTCATCACCAATGGCGATGCTCAGATTGCCGGCCCGTTCGTCGGAGAGAAAAGCATTCTGCCAAAGTCGCAGAACTACGTCAAATTTGGACAACAGCGCCAAAGGGAGACGTTGTCCGCACTGGCTATTTTGGGCGTCCCCGAAGAAGCCGTCGATTTCCTGGGGTACCCCGACGGACAGTTGAGATCTTTATGGGAGCATTGGGCGGACAAGAAAACTGTCACCGGCAGGTATACGGCCGCCGCGAGCAGCCCTTACGCCAAGACCTACAACAAGCAGGCGACCTATTGGGGCGACGACCTGTTTCAAGACTTGCTCGAAATCCTGAACGATTACCAACCGGATTTGGTCCTCGTTCCCCATCCGGAAGATACGCATACGGACCACCGCGCCGTCAGCAACTTCTCTCGCTTCGCGCTGGCGTATTATCAATTTCAGACCTCGCGCAGCCCGCACATTCTGGGGTATCTGGTCCATTATCTCAGCTACCCCGTTCCACGGGGCAACAACACCCAAAAATCGCTGTTGCCGCCAATTGCCCTATCCCATAATGGCGTAACGTGGGTCACTTATTTGTTGGACGATTTCCAACGCCCCCTGAAATACGCCGCTTTGAAGCAGTACGTGACCCAACAGGCGATGATAGGAGAGTACATGCGCAGTTTTGCGCGCGCGAATGAGATCTTCTGCGAACTTCCGCTCATCGACCTGGCCTGGGTCGGCATAACGGAGCAAGCGACCACGGTCAATCCGTTGCAATTTCCCTGGGACCTGCGCCAACCGGTGCGCGAGCGCGTGCGACAATTGATTTTTGCCGACGCCGACCTGGTTGCCTGGAAGGCGATGCGCGCAAACGACCTGATTTGTTTTGCGGCGGAGACGCGGGGCGACTTGCGCAAAGAAATCGGCTATCGCATCCTGGTCAAACTCCCGAACGGCGCAACGTTGCGGGAACACAATACGCTAGACTGGGCGCTGCTCCCGAAAAACCTCTTCGGGACGTGCTTCGACCGAGAAGCGTGGGGCAATCCACCGGTGGTGGGGTTTTCAGCGGAGACGTGGTGGGGACGCGCGCGGGTAGATAGCACAGCCTGGCATTTCATCATTATGGACCATCAGTAGATTGACCGGGCGCGTTTTTCCGTAAACCGTTTTTCGGGCTTGCTCATCCATCCTCAGGGCGTTAGCCGTTGTCCATAACAACGACATTCCACCGGGTCAGCGCCCCAGGGCGACCAGATGTGTGTCGTGTGCGCTTCCAGAACCCGGAAACCGCTGT
>JAKJAB010000395.1 GCA_022707725.1 Chloroflexota bacterium
GCCAACACGTCGATGCACGCTACCGAGGAACTGGTCGAGCCGCCGTACCTCTACGCCGACCCGATCACCTGCCGCCTGATCCACGCCGACGGGCATGTGACGCTAAAGACTTATCGCCCACACAGTTTCTATCATCACGAGCAACGCTACGATCGCCTTGCCGACGTGCTTGGCGAACCGGCGTTGCATCGCGGACGCGTCCTCGCTGCCGCCGTTTACTTGATCGACGTTCCGGCGATGTGGGATGCGGCGCTGGCGGCGTTGCACCGAGACGCGCTCTATTTCGTAGATGCGATCATCTGATTGCCATTCACCTGACCGTGCTGGCAAAACAAACTCATTCAGGAGGTTTCAATGACACAAAAAGTTCGGCTAGCAATGATTGGCTGCGGCGGGATGGCGCGGCACCACCTGCGCAATATTCTGTTGCAGAGTGAGACCACGGAAATCACAGCACTCTGCGAACCGTCGCCGGAAGCGTTGGCGGCGACGGCGGAGATTTTCACGATCAACGACGCGCCCGTTCCGCCCAATGAACCGGAGCTGGACAAGCTGCTGGCGACGTATGACCTCGACGCGGCCTTCATCATCACGCCGCACGCCTACCACCACGACCAGGCCAAAGCGTGCCTGGAAGCCGGGGTGGATGTGCTGCTCGAAAAGCCCATGGTGATGAATGCCGCCGAAGCGCTGAGCCTCATCGAGACGCGCGATCGCACCGGGCGCTTGCTCGTGGTCGCGTTCAACGGCAGCCTCTCGCCGGAAATCCGTGAGGCGGTCAGACTGCTGCGCTCCGGCGAGTTGGGCAAGCTGCTCAGCATCAGCGGGACGATCTGGCAGCAGTGGGGGCCGGGGACTGCGGGCAAGTGGCGGCAGGTCCCGGAGATTGCCGGCGGCGGCTTCATGTTCGACACGGGCGCGCACCTGCTCAATACCGTGGCCGACCTGGCGGGCGAGGAATTCGTCGAGGTGGCGGCGTGGACCGACAATTACGGACGCCCCGTGGAGACGCTCGCCGTCGTTATCGGGCGGCTGGCCTCCGGTGCGCTCGTCACGCTGCACGGCTGCGGCGAGACGGTGCGCTCGTGTTCGTCCGACATCCGCGTCTTCTGCACCGACGCGATTCTGCGCACCGGCGCGTGGGGCGCGTTCCTCGAAGTGCAGCGCCAGGGCGAAGATGCGCTGATGTCCGTCGAAGTACCGCCGTCGCTCGGCGCGTGGGAGCAATTCCTCGCCGTGCGCAACGGCGATTTCCCCAATCCCAGCCCACCAGAAGTCGGTCTGCGCATGGCGCGCCTCTACGACGCGATCAAGGCGTCGGCGGCGCAGAACGGCGTTCCCGTTAAGTGTGAGTGAAGTAAGAGGCAAGAGGCAGGATGCAAGTTTGAGCACCTCCGCTGTGCGTTGCACGTTCTCCGGCTTGATATCGCAATGGATGATGCTCATTAACGCCTCTTATAAAAAAGTGAAGCAACCGCAAGTATGAGGATCATGACGTTTGACAGGATGAGGCTAGTGAAAACAGTGAATTCGATATCGTATATATCACATTGACGCGCAAAGGGTAATGCCTGACACAATGAGATATGCCATCCCCCAGCAAAGATGCTGGTAATTGTACAAATACCAATTGCTGTGAGTAGTGATTTAAAGCGCGTCTTGTGCCGCGATTGTTCATCCCCCCAAAAGGTAAAATGTGCGATCAATAGGCTGGTAAGGCCAACAATGTAGAATTGCAAGCCACTTGATTTAGACCATGGGCCGGCCAAACCTTGCAGAAAGGATCCAATCATGATCAATAGAATCCTTTCATTTTTGGTTCTTCGGCGGATTTCACGTTCGTTATCTGCCGGGTCTATCATATCTTGCTCAGGTGGCTGAGATTACAGTATCGCTGGTTTTCCCGACTCCGCCGATTTATATAACGCCAGTACGCTGCGCAGGAAATCGCGGCTCATACTCAGTGGGACGATGGGCGCCGCTCCGTCAAGGGCGCAGGCTTCCATCGCCTGAACCTCGCACAAATAGGGATCGATGGCGGGGAAGGTGAGCGTCTCCGGATCGCCGTCGCGCGGGGTGAAGGTGACGTGCGTATCTGCGCCGTCCGAGCCGGGCTTCCACGGGCTGTGGATGGTGAGAATGCCGGCGTCGCCGATGATCTCCGTCCCCCAGCGGAACGGCATACGGAAGCTGGACGCGATTTGCGCCACTGGGCCGCCTGAAAACCGCATCTGCCCGAGCAACGTCACCTCGACGCCAGTCTCGCCGATGGTCTGCTGCGCCCACACTTCGACGGGGGCTGCGCCGAGCATCGCAATGACCATGCTGTTGGGATACACGCCCACGTCCCACAGCGACCCGCCCGCCAGTTCCGGCCTCAGACGGATGTTGGTCGATTGTTCCGGCGGCAGGTAGAAGCTGAACCAACTGCTGACAAGCTGTACCTGGCCCACTTTGCCCTCGCGCACCAACGCCTGCACCGTGCGCGTCTGCGGATGGTGTAAGTACATAAATGCCTCGAAGACCGTGACCTTGTTCGCCGCCGCTGCCGCCTCGACCTGGTCGAGTTCGGCGAGCGTGGGCACGAGCGGCTTTTCGCACAGCACGTGCTTTCCGGCTTCGGCGGCTTTCACCGTCCACTCGCAATGCAGCGTGTTCGGCAGCGAGATGTAGACGGCGTCGATGTTCGGATCGGCGAGCAGCGCCTCGTAGCTGCCGTAGGCCGTGGGGATGTCCCACTCTTTGGCGTAAGCCTGCGCCTTGTCCAGATTGCGGCTGGCGACGGCGGCTAACTCGCTGCGCTCCGATTGACGAATCGGCGGGATCAGCGCACGGTTGATCCGCGCCGTCGACAAAATCCCCCAACGAATTTTCTTGGACATAGTTTTTCTCCTTATCGAGTTGATGTGGCGGCGTGATGCGAGATTGGCCTTCACGTATCACGCATCACGTATCAGATTAACAGTTGTGCCTGCGTACACCTGCTCGACGCTGGCGCGCGTTACGACGCCGACGCCTTCGTGCATCGCCGAGGCCGTCCCGGCGGCGACACCCCAGCGGGCCTGTTCGGCGAGAGGCAGACTGCGTTCCAGCGCGTAGGCCAGGCCTGCCAGTAGCGCGTCGCCGGCGCCGGTGACGTTCTTGACCGGTACATCCGGCGGGATGGCGATGGCGGTGCTCTCATGCGTCGCCAGCAGCAGCCCCGCTGCACCAAGCGAGAGCGCAACGTGCGTGATGCCTTGTTTCAGAAAGGCGTTCGCGGCATCGCGCGCGGCGTCGGGGGTATCTACGGGATGTCCAGCGAAGGCTGCCGCTTCCTCGGCATTGGGCTTGACGAGGAACGGGCGCGCCTCTACGCCCAGACGCAGCGCCGGCCCGCTTGTATCCAGCAGCACGCGCACACCGCGCGGCTGCAAGATCTCGATGAGCTGCGCGTAGAAGTCGTCCGGGACGCCGGGCGGCAGGCTGCCGCAGAGCGCCCAGGTGTCACCGTCCGCGGCTTGCCGCCGGACTTTGTCCAGGAATCGAGCGATTCCCTCCGGTTGTACCGTCGGCCCGGCCTCGTTCACCTTGACGTAACGCCCGCTATCCCCCTCGGCGATGACGACGTTGGTGCGCGTCTCTCCGGCGATGGTCACGAAGTCGGTGGGGAGACCGAGTGCGGCCAGCCCCGCCGCCAGTCGTTGCCCC
>JAKJAB010000396.1 GCA_022707725.1 Chloroflexota bacterium
TGACAGTAGGAAGCGCAAAAATTGCCGTTTTGGGTTCAGCTAAGTGCGTCCCACCTCAAGGCTGAATAGTTACGAATAAAGGTCATTTCATCACCGGTAGATACACGCTGAACGTTGTCCCCTCACCCACCACACTCTCGACCGTGACTTTACCCCCCAGTTGATTGATGATCTTGACACATGCGGGCAACCCCAGGCCCGTACCGCCCCGGTCGCCCTTGGTGGTGTAGAACGCCACCCAGATTTTGTCGACGACCTCCGGCGGAATCCCGCTCCCGTTGTCCGTCACATCGGTGACCACGAAGCGCGGATCATCCGCCGTGCGCACCCAGATGAAGAGCTTCTTGTCTTCGACCTGATGCATGGCTTCCATCGCGTTTTTGATCAGGTTGATGAAAACGTGCGCCAGTTGTTCGGGATCGGCCAGTACGGGCGGGACATCCTCAACGAGCAGAAACCGCACGGCTTCCCTGGGAACCGCCATCGAGCGCACCGTCTCCTGCAACAGCTCAGGCAGGCGCACCGGCTCCAGATGCTTCTGCCGCGCCGGTCCAATCAGGTCCTCTTTGATGTTCAGGATCGAGCGCGCGCTCTGTTCAACGATGTTCAGATCTTCGAAGACAGATTCCAGGTTGATCGCGCGTTGCAAGCGCCGGAGAGGCTGATGCGCCAGCTCCTCGCGCAATCGCGCCACATCCAGACCGCCGTTCTGTGCGGCCAGCGCGGCCTCAGCCGCCAGAATGAGTTGCGCGAATTTGTGTTCGCGCAGGTCCGGGGGCGCTTCTTCCAGCACAGCGCACGCCATCAGCAGGTATTTCACCAGGTCTTCGCGCACACGGGAAATGCTGCCCGGAATCGGCGCGGCTTTGTTTCCCACCCAGTGAATGGCCTCCCCTGTCGCCGTGGCGATGGCTTCGAACGTCTTCGTGCGCACCAATTCGGCGTGGGTGGCTTCCAAATCCTTGAGCAGACGCGCATTGTCGATAGCGATGGCTAACTGGTCGGCCATGGTTTGCAATGTCGTCATGTCCTCGCTAGTGAAAGCGGCCTCTTCCTTACTCTGTACCGTCACTGCGCCGATGATGTGCGCTTGCGCGCCTGTTCCGACGATCAAAGGCAGCGCCATCTCCGAGAGCGTCAGCGGCAAGTGCGGATTCGTGTTATGGAGCGGCTCTTCCGTCACATCCGGGGCGAACAGCGCCCGGCGGCCGGCAATCGCCATGCCCACCAGTGACTGGTCCCCGATCTTGGCTTTGTAGCCTTCCGCGATCAACTCCGCGCCGGCCTCCCCGCGCCCGGCCCGCAACACGGCCCAATCGCCGGATGCATCGACCAGAAAAATCCCGGCATAGTAGAAGCCATACACATCGCAGAGGATGTCGACCGTCTTTTTGAGCAACGCATCGGCATCGAGAATCGACGTGACACTGCGCCCGACCTGGGCTGTGGCTTCCAGTAGCCGCGCGCGGCGCTGCGCTTCCTGCAGCAATTGATCACGCTGTGCGTTCAGTTCCGCGTTGCTCTTCAGTGCGCGGGTCAGCTCGCGGACCTTCTCCTCCATCCGCGCCACCAACGTCTGCTGGTAGGCGCTGCGGTAGCTGTCATCCTCCAATGTCTCGCGGCGCCCACCCAGGAAGTGCGCGATTTGCTCCTCGAAGGTATCTGCGTTGATCGGTTTGGCAATGTAACCGTCGCAGCCGGAGGCCAGGGCGTGCTCGCGCACGTGCTCAGTCATGTCCGCCGTCAACGCGACCACAGGCACGGTGGGCAGCAGCGCTTTCACACGCGCCGCCACTTCGTAGCCGGTGAACTGGGGAAGGTTCAAATCCACGAGGATCAGATCGGGCCGGATGGCGACGGCTTGATCGATGCCGCTCAGGCCGTCCGGCGCTTCGAAAAACGCATAATGTGCGGACAGCAGACGTTCAACGAGCCGCCTGGACGAAGGCGCGTCGTCGATGTAAAGAATCTTCGGCTTGGTCTCGGTCTGATCCATAACGCACAATGTGTTTGAAGACGGTATGTATGCAACCCCGATATTATAGCGCGAACACGCTGGCAATCAAGGTCACATTTGGGCGAAGTTTTGCAGCGGATGGCAAGCCCGCAGCCACAGGCCCTGCTCGCCGGCGCAGCGCGACTTCTACCGGCGTGAGGACTTGTGGAAGAAAGGCCGCGTGGTGGCGCGGATTCAGGAAGCGGCGATACAGGTCGTGTTTGAGAAGGTGATGAGCCGCCGTGGACGATGGCGTCCACGGCGGTTTGTTGATAACGCGTCGGCGTGGTCCCGGTGATGTGGCGCGACTCGCCCCAGGGCTTGTAGCGCAACTCGGCTACCCTGGCCCCGCTGTTGTTGGCAGTGACGGACGTTGATCCCAGGTGGTCGCCGAGCAGGTAGTACACCGTGCTGCTGCCCTGACGCATCGCCATCCTTCGGCAGACCTCAGGACAGGCTCCGCTGACTGCCGGCGTAGTAATACTTGATCATCGTGCTCGTACTGTCGGTCTACTCCAAGTAGGTGCCGGCGTTGCCGGTGGTCACGCCGTTCAGCACGGATTTGACGCGGTTGCCATCGCTGTTACTTCAACTTACTCTAACCCGTTTGTGGTCTAAAAAATAGGGGTAAGCTCAGCGGCATTGTACTTGCCTTACACAGGGCCCTATGCGGGGCGCGGGCCATATCGCAAATATGGGGAGCGCCTCGACTATAGGCATCTGCCCGCTGCTTACCGCAAGGCTAGTGTGATTGCGGATAACATCCAGACCGACACCTATCAAATGCCGGTCTGGCACGAGAGTTTCCCGGCCCTGCTCAATGTCGTGATCCTGGTCAAAACCAATCTGAAGACTGGCGCGCAGGCGCACGTGATCTTGTTCAGCAGCGACTTGACGCTGAGCTACGAAAAACTGGTGGACTATTACAGTTTGCGTTTCCAAATCGAATTCAACTTTCGCGATGCCAAACAGTATTGGGGGCTAGATGACTTTAGGCTGTATTCACCAGCCCGAACCGATGCTGGACTCGCCTTAGGGTCCGTAAAAGTATAACTTCCCGAATACGGGTATAATGCAACCCAGAACGAGCGAGGTTGCCAAGATATGACCAGAGAAATCCACAAGTGTGAGTGTAAAGTCTGCCGCACCCAGAGTGACCCGGCAGTGATGCAGCAACACCAACAGATGAACCTGTTGCTCAGTCAGCTGAATGAACCGCAACGGCGTTGGTACGTGGGCAGCCTTTCGCAACAACCGGGGCAGCCCACGGATGGCGAACTCAGCCAGATCACGGGCATGGACGAGAAAACGATCCGGCGTGGGCGGCGGGAACTCGGCACGGAATTGGCGGGGCTAGCGGCGGAGCGCCAACGCCAAGCGGGTGGTGGGCGGCCGCGTGCCGAAAAAAAGACCCAGAACTCGAAATGAGCCTGCTGGAGATCGTCGAACCGCATACGGCTGGCGATCCAATGAGCACGCAGAAGTGGCTCAATTGTCGCTTGCGGGATATCCAAGAACGCTTACAGGCCCGTGCCGTCAGTCTGCCGGTCATCAGCCGTTTATTGCGCGCCCATGATTACCATTTGCGCGGCAATCGTAAAGAAGTAGAGGGGGAACAGAAAGCTGAACGGGATCAGCAATTTGAACATATG
>JAKJAB010000397.1 GCA_022707725.1 Chloroflexota bacterium
CGTCGTTCAGCGTGGCGGGGAAGTCCACCACGGCGTTCGCCAGGATGGCGAGCTTCGCCGCCGCGTCCCAGCCTTCGAGGTCCCACGAGCCATCTCCCTCGAGCACGCCTGCGTCGCGCGCGCGCGCCAGCGCCTCGTCCCACGGGACGCCGTCGGCGAGCATATCCATCACGTAGCCGGTGACGAGGTTGGGCACGGCCTCGATGCGCCCCACGACCGCGCCGCGCAAGTCCCGCGCCCCCAGGTTGATCGCCGGCAGGCCGCCCGCGACCGTCCCGTCGAAGCGCAGTTGCACGCCGCACGCCTCCGCCAGGTCGTGCAGTTCGCGGTAGGCCAGCACCAGCGGCCCTTTATCGGGCGCGACGACGTGCATCCCCTTGCGCATTGCGGCGCGCATACAGCTCAGCCCCGGCTCGGCGCCTTTGTCCAAAGTGACGGGCAACGCTTCCAGCAGCAGGTCGGCGTCCGCCATCTCGACCAGCGACAGCGCGTCCCAACCCACGCGCCCCGCGCCGGGGTACGCGCCGACCGAACCGCCATCCCGTTTGATTTGCGCGACGCGCGCCGGGTCGAGACCGCTCGCATCGTAGGCCGCGCCGCGACTGTCCGCCGCCCCCACGAGCGTCAGTTCCAGGCCATACCGCTCGCGCAGTAGCGCTTCCTTTTCGACAATCACCTCACAAAAACGGCGACCCAGGTTGCCTAAACCAACAAGTACGTAACGGATTGTTTGCATTGTGACCTCCAGAGAAATCGGTAACTGGTGATTGGTGATTGGTAACTGGTTACTGGTAACTGGTTACTGGTTACTGGTTACTCGTTACTCGTTACTCATTACTCGTTACTGATTACCGATTACCGATTACCCATTACCGATTACCAATTACCTATCCAACCGCACCGCCAACAACGGCACGAGCATCTCCTGCGGCGTAAGGCTGCCGTGTCGGCCCAGCATCGGCTTGTTTTTGACGGATTCGGCGTCGGGGGCGAAATAGGCGTCGCCCATTGCGATGCCGACGATGTCGCCCAGACGATGCCGGGTTTCAGCGCCAGGGACGCCAGGGCCGAGCAGGCCGCTGCGCAGGATTTCGTCCTGTGAGAAAAAGGTGAACTGGCCGGCAAAATGCTCGTTCAGATATTGCCGCACAACCTCATACTTCCCGTTGCGGACGTAGAAGAACGGCGCGCGCCCCTCGCCGAGCGGGGGCAGAAACAGCGCATCGAGCAGCGCGGGATGTTGGTCCAGCAGGATCGCGGATTCGGGCGGCGTAGTAATTTGCCCGTGGTCGGCGGTCAGGAGCAGCAACGTCCCTTCGCGGGCGGCGGGCGTGAGCCGGTCGAAGAAAATTTCCTCCATCAACAGCGCCAGTGAGACGATTTCCGCGTCGGCGGATTCGTCGAGCGGGCCGAGACGGTGCGCGAGCGTGTCCACGGCGCTCCAGTACGCGCTCACAAAGCAAGGTTCGTCGCGACGCTGTTCCAGGATGCGCCGCAAGGTCAGCCAAAAGTCGGACGCTGTCGCGTAGCCAAACACGTCCTGCATCCCCCGGTGGTGCATCAAAGAAAGCGGCGTTTTGACGAACCGGTCGTGCGTCAGTGCGCAGGAAGCGATGCCCTGCACGGCAAGCAGTTGCCCAATCGCCGGGACCGGCAGGAACGTCTCGGCTTCGAAGCCCCATTCGGCCAACGTCCCGGTAAACGGCCTGTGAATTGGCGAAAAGGTAATCGATTCCACCGCCATCTGCCATTCGCGCAGAAACAGGCTGTAGGCCAGCAGGCCGTGTTCCGCCGGCGAGCGCCCGGTGTGGATGGCGCTCAAGACACTGTTGGTGGTGGAAAGGAACGTCGTCGTGACCGGCCACAAACGTCCCTGCGCCGCCAGGCGGTGGAAGATGAGGTCGGGATGTCGGGCCATCACGTCTTGCAACGTCTCCCAGCCGAGCGCGTCGATAACCACCAGCGCGACACGCCGCGCGCCGTCCAACAGCCCACCGAGCAAATCGCCGCGCAGGGGCGGCAACACGCCGGGCAACGTCGCGCCCAACGCCTGCCCCACCGTCGCCGCCAGATTGCCCACCGACAGCCCTTCGTAGCGCGGCCAGACGAAGCCTTCCGGCAAAGGCGGCGCGCCGTCAGGCCGGTGAGCACGCAAATCGCGCTCTAAAAACGCGCTGTATTCCTGCGGCAACGCGATCCCGAACCGCTCGCACAGCAACCTGACGTCCTGGTAATCGTTCTCGTCGAGCGGGTAGCCGGTATGGAAGTCCACCATCCACTCCGGCGAAATGCATTTGACCGGGAAACCGTCAATCGAACCGGTCCCGCTCAGCGATTCATAAGGGTACGCGACGCCAAACACGAGGTTGCCTTCAGCGTCGAACGTGTACGAATGGACGTCGATCAAATGCCCCGCGTCGTCGCCGAGGACGAAGTTGCAGTCCCGCGTATCGTCGCGCGGCACATCGCGGTAGCCCTGCGCTTCCAGCAACGCGCGGATTTGCGGCACGTCTTTGTGTTCCACGGCGATGTCTAGGTCGGAATGGACGCGCGTTTGTCTTCCCAACAACGCATCCACGCCCCACCCACCGTCGATGTAGACGCCGATGTTATGCCGGTCGAGAAGTTGCACGAACGCGAGCACGTCTCGCGTGGTCATCTCAGATTTGGTTTCTTGCATCTAACCTCCTTACCGAATCAACCCCTTGATCAGATACCCCGCCACGAGGGACACCCCCGTGACTACCGCCCACTCCTCAGCAAGCGCCGCGTCCGCCGATTTATGCGCGCGCCAGGCCAACGGCGCGGGCAGCAGGGACAACAAACACCATACGGGGATAGCGCCAACCGCAATTCCAACGAACAGAAAGCCGTAGACAGTCAACAACAGCCGCACACTCATACGGCGAATTAAAGTCTGTCTGCGCAATGCCTTTCGAAAACCATAAGACCATGGAAGCGCAATCACAAACGCGCCCCAGACTGGCGCTATGTCCAATTGTCCAGTCTGCACCCAGAATATGGCGGTCGGCAACAGTAAAAGCACAGACCCCAGCGAATAGGGCGCAGTTCGACGCAATCCTACCTGCACCGCCACGCCAAGTACCGCGACGAGGAGAAACAGGCCAATGGAAAACACGCCCGTCGTTGCCCACGCCGCAGCCCCACCCAGACAGGCAGCAAGCACGGTCGCCAACAGAATGGGTGGTTCGAGCTTGCTTGATTGGATTTTTTGTAGCATCGTTTTCATCGTTTTATCACTTGTGCGAGATAGCGTGGGGCTGAAGCCCTCACGCTAAAAGAACGAAGCCCTGCGGGCTGAATCGCAGCCCCGAAAGGGCTTTGCCATTTCCCCCCGGCCTTTTCAGGAGCGGGCTTCCCGCTCCAAAATTGGGCGCATCGCCTGCGCGGCGCGGGCGCGGTGGCTGATGCAGTTCTTCTCCGCCTCCGTGAGCTGCGCCATTGTGCAAGAGTGCTCGAACAGGTAGAAGACAGGGTCATAGCCGAAACCCGCTTCTCCACGCGGCTCGAAGCTGATGACGCCCTCGCAGACGCCTTCGGTGGTAAATTCACGCGGCCCCGCGCCGCCCGGCAGCGCCAGCGCCGCAACACAGCGGAAGCGCGCGCCCCGCCG
>JAKJAB010000398.1 GCA_022707725.1 Chloroflexota bacterium
CTATAAACTGGAACTCGATCCCGGTTTGATCGTGCCCAATCCCACCAAGTCGCTGGCCGAAGGGGCGATCATCTCCGGCGTGGCCGAGGACAAGGGGAGCTACGGCTGGAAGGTGATGGAAAGCGTGATGGAGCATTACGGCATCGCGCCGCACAAACCCTGGTCGGCGTTGACCGAGGCGCAGCAGCGCATCATCCTCTACGGGACGGGCGCGGAAGCGGTGCCGGTCTACTACGAAGGGCCGAGCGGCGTGTGGGCCGGGGCGCGCAAGTACGAGGGCGTCATCCCCGCCTTGCAGCGCCGTTACGACGAATCTGGCTCGGATTTCGTCCGCGAAAAGATCGAAGAACTGATGAGCCAGACGCCGTGCTCCACCTGCCGGGGCACGCGCTTGAGCGATATCGCACGGGCGGTCACGGTGCTGGAGTTGCCGATCCACGAGATTGCGAGCTGGCCCGTGGCGAAGTTGCAGGCGTGGGTGGCCGGCCTGCTCGCCGGCAACCGCCTGACGCCGAAGGCGTACGCGATTGCCGAACGCGCGCTGAAAGAGATCGACAACCGCCTGACGTTCCTGGTGAACGTCGGCCTGGACTACCTTAGCCTCAACCGCATGGCGGCGACGCTTTCGGGCGGCGAGGCGCAGCGCATCCGCCTGGCGACGCAGGTGGGGTCGCGGCTGACCGGCGTGCTCTACGTGCTGGACGAGCCGAGCATCGGCCTGCACCAGCGCGACACGGCGCGCCTCATCGACACGCTCAAGGAGATGCGCGACCTGGGCAACACCGTCCTCGTCGTCGAACACGACGATGAGACGATCCGCGCCGCCGATTGGATCGTGGACCTGGGGCCGGGCGCGGGCGAACACGGCGGGGAGGTCGTCGCCGAAGGGCCGCTGGACGCGATTCTGGCGCATCCCACGTCGCATACGGGGGCCTATCTCTCCGGGCGCAAGTGCGTGCCCGTGCCGCCCCAACGCCGGCAGGGCAACGGCAAGGCGCTGTGGGTGCGCGGCGCGCGGCAGCACAACCTCAAAAACCTCGACGTGCGTTTCCCGCTGGGGTTGTTTACGTGCGTGACCGGCGTTTCGGGATCGGGCAAGAGCAGCCTGGTGGTGGAGACGCTCTACGCCAACCTGCTGCAACGTATCAACGGGTCGCGTATTCCGGCGGGGGATTGCGACACGGTGGAGGGGATGGAGTACATCGACAAGGTCATCAACATCGACCAGTCGCCGATTGGGCGCACACCGCGTTCCAACCCGGCGACCTACACCGGCGCGTTCGATCCGATCCGCTCGCTCTTCGCCGAGCTGCCGGAGTCGAAGATTCGCGGCTATCAGTCTGGGCGTTTTTCGTTCAACGTCAAGGGTGGGCGCTGCGAAGCCTGCCAGGGACAGGGAACGCTGCGCATCGAGATGCAGTTTTTGCCGGAGGTCTACGTCCCCTGCGACGTGTGCCACGGCACGCGCTACAACCGCGAGACCTTGCAGGTGCGCTACAAGGACAAGAACATCGCCGCGGTGCTGGATATGACGGTGACGGAGGCCGTGGACTTCTTCGCGGCGATTCCGTCGCTGGTGCGCAAGCTGGAAACGCTCTGCGACGTGGGCCTGGGCTACATCCGCCTGGGGCAGTCGGCGACGACGCTCTCTGGCGGTGAAGCGCAGCGCATCAAGCTGGCGAAGGAACTGTCGCGGCGGGCGACCGGGCGCACGCTCTACATCCTCGACGAACCCACCGTGGGCCTGCACGCCGCCGACGTGGATAAGCTGATCAGCGTCTTGCAGCGGCTTGCAGACGCGGGCAATACCATTCTCGTCATCGAGCACAATCCGGACGTGATCAAGGTTGCGGACTGGATCATCGATATGGGACCGGAAGGCGGCGACGCCGGCGGCGAACTCATCGTCGAAGGCACGCCGGAGGACGTGGCCCGGGCGGCGCTGTCGCACACGGGGCATTACCTGAAACGCTGGCTAGAGGATGCGAAACTGGCGGAGTGTTAGGGAACGCTCAATGAAACGCTGCCTCCAGCGCTCGATCAGGCGGAGGCAGCGTTCTGTTCAATGGACGTTCAAGCCATTGGAAATGCCGTAGCTGTCGCCAGCCGGTAGATGGCAGGTACCCTTTCCAAAAGTTTTTGCAAGTTCATATCTCGGGCGATTCTTTGTCATGGTTCCAGTGCGCGATTCAGTTCCTCGACCACGCCGCCCAAGAGCACCTGGCCTTCGTAGGTTGTCAATTTGGCGGCTTCGGTCAACACTTTTTTGGCGTCTCCCTTGCGGTTTTGCGCCAAATAGGTATGTCCGAGCGTCTGCAAAGCCCGGGCGCGTTCCAAATCGTTTTTCGCCCATTGAATGGCATAATTTCCCAACTGCTCCGCCTCGACGATGTGTTCGGGCCGGTCGTCGGTGTAGAACTGCGCCATAGCGATGAGCACTTCGAGATGGTAGGGGGCCAATTTCTGCGCATAGAGCAGATCCCCCTGCGCGCCGTCGATGTTCGGCGGGTTCTGAACGCGGTAGGCCCACGAGCGCGCGATGTGGACGATGGCGCTTTCTTGTGTGAGGCTGAGGGCCCGACTGGCTGCCGCCATAGCTTCTTCCGAATCGCCCGACCGCGCAGCAGCGATGGCTAACCAGGCTTCAGCCTCGGCGAATTCGGGATTTTTCTCCGCGGCCCGGTCGAATTCCTTGGCCGCCTCCTGGAAGCGTCCTTGCAGGTAGTAAAGCATGCCGATGCCAAAATAAGGTTCGGGCAGATTTTCGTTGAATGAAATCGCGCTCAGGAAGGCATTCTCAGCCGCCGGCCATTCGAGTAGATAGTAGTTCGCGCGGCCGATACCGATATAGGTTTCAGGGTTTCTTTCATCGAGGGTTTGAGCATACTCGAAGTCGGCCAGCGCCTCGGCATAAGCGCCCAGGTTCAAGTATTCTGCGCCGCGTTGCAGACGCAGTTGAATATCATCGGGGTTGATGATGATGTTTTGGTCAAACCGCGTCGGCACCATTGGACGTGGTATCTGTGTAGCGATGGCAATCGCTGCCAGAGAGCGGGTCGGGGTTGGAGGTGGCGGCATCTGGCGCGGCGTTGTCTGCGTTGTGGCCTCCACACCAGGAAGGCTTGTTGGGACGGCGCCGCCATTGGCGGAATGGTTCGCCGAGAGTGTTCCTCTAATCATCGACACAAGGACCAGATAGGCCACAACAATGCTTATACCTAATAGCAGCAGGATGAGCAATTGTCCCGGGGCAAGCCCTTTTCCCTTGACACGTGTCTGTTTAGGCTTTTGGATCTTCACGACAGGGGGTTTGTCCTTCGGTGGTGCTTTTTCGCGTTTCTGATGTTTGCGGCGGCGCTCCTTTTTATCGCCAGATGCAGCCTCAGTGGGTTCGGATGGTTTTTCGAGCTCTTCTTCGCCGAACAAACCTTCCCACAGATCTTCATCTGGTTGTTGCTGTGCACTGCGTTTATCGTCGAGCAACCCCATGTCCTACCTCCGTTGTCCATATCCCTGGTACATGGTTTTTACCTGTCCATTTCCTACACAAACCGTAACTATTCAGCCTTGAGGTGGGACGCACTTAACTGAACCCAAAACGGCAATTTTTGCGCTTCCTACTGTCATTGC
>JAKJAB010000399.1 GCA_022707725.1 Chloroflexota bacterium
GTGGGGCTTCGGGGGTGGGGGATACTGACGTTGCGGGCGGAGCGAGCGCCGCGCCGAGTTGCCCTAAGGCGAAGGCCGTCATTGTGCGCACCCAGGGATTGTCAGGGGTGGCGGCGAGTTTGTGGATAGCTTCGGCGGTATCCGGCGGCACCATATCCCAGGTTTCCTTGCTCAGTTCCAGTAGTATGCTGGTGGGGGTCTCCGGCTCGAACAGCGGCGCGATCAACTCGGCGGTCTTGGGCGAGGTAAGCGATTCCAGGGCTTCGACGGCGTTGGCGCGCGTCCGGGGGTTTTCACTGTGCAGCGAGTCGCTGATGATGTCCACGCTGTTGGGGTCCTGGATGGCGGAGAGCAGGTAGAAGATTTCCGAGGTAAGGCGCTGGCCTTGTTCGCGTAGGGCGTTTTGCAGCACACTGAAACCTGAATAGGTAGCGCACGGCTCCAGCGCTTCGGCCAGGCCGAAGTTCCCGTAGATGGCAAGCAGGTTGCCAGTGATGTTCGCGCCGACGATCAGCGGGCCGAACTCCTTGGGGTTGATGCGGCTGAGGACGACGGCGGCCATTTTGCGTTGTTGCGCATCCGGCGCGTCGAGCCTGGGATGGATCACTGGAATGATGGCCTTGCCGAGCGCCACGAGCGTCGCGGCGGCGGTCTCGCGGACTTGCGGGCTGGCGTCGGTGAGCGCGTTGACGATCAGGGAATAGGTTTTGCGGCTGCCCGTGCGCCCCAACACCACGAGCGCGGCCTGGCGCGTGCGTTCGACGGGGTCGTTGAGACGAAGGCTGATTTTGGCTTCGATCTCGGCTTTCTGCGCGTCGTTGAGCGTCGCCTTTTGCACAGCGGCTTCGACGGCCAGCGCCGCTTCGAGCCGGACTTCGTCGGCAGGATCGTCGAGATAGGTCATCAAACGGTTGAGCGTGTGTTCACTCTTGATCTGCCCCAGGATGCGCACACCGTAGGCGCGGTGCTGCGAATTGTCGCCGGTCAGGATGGCTTCAAGCGCATCCACGGCAGGCTTGAGGGTGTATAACTTATCCACCTGTACCAGGACGCTGAGCGCCTGCCCGCGCACGTTGATGTCGGGATCGTAGACCATGTTCGCCATATAGGTGAGAAATTCGGGATCATTGGGCGCGGCAAGTTGCTGGAATCCCACGATGGCGGACTGGCGCACCTGCCCGGCGGGGTCGGCCATGAAATCGAGATACAGTTGGCGCACCGCGTCGCCGCGCAGGTCGGCGGCGGCGATGACATCGAGGATGGCGGCGCGCGTGTGGCTTTCGGGCGCGGTGTGGGCGGTGTGGCTGAGGATGGGGACGGCGTCGCGCCCGCCGATGCGACTGATGAGTTGCGCCATGAAGACGGTGAGTTCGTGACTGGAGCTGCTCTCCAGCTTCTCGCGCAGTTTATTCAATGTCGCGGGATCGGCAACGGTCAGTTCGGAGACGTTTTGCGCTAGCAGGAAGGAGTAGTCTTCCTGCTCGAGCATCTTGACCAGCGCCTGCCCGTACTGGCGGCGCACGATCAGCGTGTTGGCGATATAGGAAACGGCAAGAGCGAGGATGAACGCCGGCAGGAACCACCTCACCGCGACGAATGGCGGTAACAGCAAAATGCTGCCGACGAACGCGCCAACCGGCGCGACCAGGCCGTCGATGAAGGCGCGCGCACGTCCCTTGATGCGCAGCGGCACGGCGTTGTAGAGCAGGCTGTTGATCTGATAGCCGACGTTGCCATAGAGGGCGGTACTGCCGAAATAGCCCAAGGCCGCCGTCGACAGGCCGGGTAAAAACACCAGACCCGCGCAGATCGCCAGGTTACCAATGGGAAACAACATGAAGGCGTTGCCCACCCCGATCCAGCCGATGATACGGCTGAAGAGGAACAGTTGGAAGGGCAGCATGATCAGGTTGGCGATCCCGGTCACCAGACCGTAGAAGTTTGCCATAGCCTCGGTGGTCTGGAGTTTGTCGACGATGATTTCACTGGTCCGATATCCGACGAAGTTGAGTAGGATGACGACAACGAGCGTCGCGATGGCGATTCCCCGTAGGAAGCGCGACTGGGTGACGTAGTGATAGCCTTCGCGCAGTTCACTGACATAGGAAATGTGCGCTCTTTCTGTCCCTTTGGCTTTGACAATGGGCGCGCCGCTTTGGGCCGCGCCGTGGCGCGATTTGATCAGGTGGGGCATCAGCCAGGCTCCCAGCGCCATGATCCCCAACATGCTGAGCCACACGAGGATGATGCCGTTGGGCGGGAGGACTCTGTTGAGCGATTCCATGCTCAAACCGGCGATGATCCCGCCGATGCTGCCGGCGGTCCCCAAAACCGGGACAATGCGTTTGGCTGCCCGTGTGTCGTAGAAACTGTCGATGTAGGTGTACCAGTGTGCGGAAAGGATGTCGGTGAGGGGAACGTAGATCAACAAATAGAGTAGGGGATAGGCAATAAACGTGATGCCAAGGTTCAGTAGTCCCAGGCCGGCGAAGATGCCCGCGCCGCCGATAAGTAAAATGGCAATCAACAACTTGCGGCTGGCGATGCGGTCGGCGAAGGCGGTGTAGATGGCGACCGCGGGGATGGAGAGGATGGCTCTGACCATGAAAAACCAGGGCAGGCCCCTCACCCCCACTTGTTCCAGGAAGGCCGCTGCAACGATTGTCTCACCCCAGACCGCGCCCAGTGTAACCGCCAGGAGCATCGCGTAGAGCAGCAGCAATCGAGGCCACTCCTCTGAGCGGATGTTGAACAACTTACTGAGGAATTGTGTCATGGTTTGTACCGTCCTTAAGGACTCATCCATACTATAAATACTGTCGCCGGGCGCTAACACAATCGGCTAACGCCACCATCGTAATCATAGCACAAATCCGTTACGTTAGGATAAAGTTTGTGTGGCGATTCCGTAGCAGTTGTGTTAGTTTTATGTTTCTGGGGTGTGACTCAGATGGGGAACTTGACCAGACTCTGTCAAAATCAGTCCGACCCGTGCGGCATACGCGGCGCGAATTTCCTGGTGCAGGAGAATGTTTTCGAGGTAGGTCCGGCGGAAGTGGCTGCCGGTGGGGATGAGCGCGTGTTTGCGCGCCATCTCGTCGTAAGCGCGGCGGAGATATTTGGTGGCCTCTTCTTGCTGTTCGTTGGCGGCGAGCGCCTGGCTGTAACGGAAGAGGATTTCCTCACTGACGCATTCGGTAATTTGGACAAAACTGAACATCTGGTAAAGGTCCAGCGCCTTCTGGGCGGCGCGCAAGGCGCTATCCAGATGAGCGTAGACTGCGCCGGATCTGGTGGTCGCGGCATCTTTGGCGAGCATTGCCAGTTTGAGATGGGCGGCAGTCGCCTTACACAGCGCTGCCATCTCGTACTGTCGCGAGACCAGGGGACTCTGCACGGCGAGTTGCTGGACCTCTTCCGTCAGTTCTAGCGCCATGTGCAGGTGCGCCTCGTCGCCGAGGGCGTTGTAGAGGATGGCCCAGACCAGTTTCAGGCTGGCCAATCCGCGATCCTGGACCGGTTCGCCGATGGCGCGGATGCGTTCGAGGCTGGCGAGCGCCTCGGTGTACTGATATTGCTCGCTTTGGATTTGGGCGATGTGGAAGAGCGGGTAAACTTCCT
>JAKJAB010000039.1:0-260 GCA_022707725.1 Chloroflexota bacterium
GCGCGCTTTCCAGCGCCACGCCTAGCTGATCGGACAACGTTTGCAACAAACCGATCTCCTCCGGCGCCCAGGCGTTGCCCTCGGCTTTGCGCCCACCGATGACGCCGATGACCTGATCGCGCACGCGGATCGGAATGGACAGCATACTCCCGCTGGGGTCTTGGACCGCCTGCCCCGCGCGCAGCGCGGTGTGCATTTCGGGCCGCCAAAAGCCGCTCGCCGGTATGGTTTGCCTCCGATTGCTCAAAAAGCCTATGGCG
>JAKJAB010000039.1:270-7749 GCA_022707725.1 Chloroflexota bacterium
CTGCTGCCAGGTCTCGCGGGTCAGTTCGCCGTAGACGCGACGCTCTACCTCGAGGCTCTGCTGCACTTGCGAGAACAGACGGGCGTTGTCGATAGCCGTCGCTACCTGGTCAACCATAGTCTGCATCACGGCCACGTCGGCCTCGTCGAAAGCTGCGGCCTGGACGCTTTGCACAGTCACAGCGCCGACCACCTGGTCGCGCACGCGCAACGGCAGGGCCATCTCCGAGTGTGTATCGGGCAGGTCGGGGTTATCGAAGTGTACTGCCGCTTCTCCCACGTCCAACTGAATGTCCGCCTCGCCGCTGGCCACGCAACGGCCGATCATCGAGCGACCGCCTACCTCCAGCTTGTGTCCACGCTCCATCATAATGTGGCCTGGTTCGCCGGTGCCGGCGCGCAGCACCGCCCAACGCCCGGGGCGGTCGTGGGTCCACTCACCGGTCTCGTCAACCAAAAACAGTCCCACATAATACAAGTTGAACCGGTCGCGTATCAGGTTTACCACCTGTGGTAACAGTTTGTCCATCTCGAGCACAGCAATGGTAGCTCGGGACACTTCGGCAGCGGTCAGCAGGTTTTGGGTGCGTTCGGCCACGCGGCTTTCCAGGCTAGAGATCAGATCTCGCAGTTGCTCGGTCATTTTGGCGAAGGCGCTGCCCAGGGCGCCGATCTCATCTTCGGCGGCTACCTGGGGCGTCTGCGTCAGGTCGCCCTCGCTGATCGACTGCGCCATCTGCGCCAGGTCGCCAATGGGGGTGGTAATCTGGCGGGCGGCCAGCACCCCCAGAAAACCGGCCACAACGATAGCCACCAGGATCGAGCTGAGAATGAGAATAATGCTGTTCACCGCCAACGACAATGCCTCCGCAGCCGGTTGTTCAGCAACAATGTAAAACGGTTTTTCGCCAAACGTGACGCGCTCAACGGCTATGGCCGCATTGCCGCCGCTCAAACCGGTGGTAAACGAGTTTTCCTCGGGCAGGTTTACCCTGGTGTGCTGCAACACAATGGATGGGTTGGCGTGGGCGACCACGACGCCTTCTGTATTGACCATGTAGACGCTGCCGCCGCCGATCACGTCGGCGTCCGTCATAATATCCCACACTGCTTTGAAGCGAATCTTGGCGATCAGCACGTAGGCCACATCACCCGTCCGCAAGTTGAGCAGCGGGAGCGAAATTAACATTGTAGGCTCGCCGGTCACTTCGTCGAACACCACGTTACCAAAGTAGGTTTTAGTCGTTTCTTTGGGGTCCAGGAATTCGTCAGCGTCCGCACGGCTGCCCAGTTCTGTGACCAGGCTGGTGCGCGAGAGATAGATCAGTTCGGCGCCGCGGCTGTCTACCAGGACCAGGGCCTCATACTCATCCTGTCGAGCGAACAGAGTGGCAAGCAAGTTGTTTTGCTCCGGCAAAGACAAGGTCGACAGGCCGCGTACGTCGGTCAAGGCGCGCAGCTCTTTTTCACGCGCCTGGATAAAGTTCCTCACCTGTTCGGACACGCGCTTGGCTACCTGGTCTTGAGCATCCAATGCCTGGGTGACTTGTGTGTTAAAAGCCAGCCAGGTTCCAAGCGCCCCCACCAGCAGCAGGGGAACCAATGCCAGCGCGATAAAGTAAACTGTCAAGCGAGTTCGTAAGCTTTTCCTCATATACGTTATTCCTCAGGTCAAAACTGCTTTGCGCGACGCCCTCTCTGTTTCCAGTAACCCGGTTTTCGAGTGTTTTTCGATCTGGAAATCGAGTTTCCAGACCTCTTCGGCGGGCTGTTAGCGCAGGATTGTGTGCGCCTGGGTTAAAATCTCGTCTGAAAATTCAAAACCAATCTCGTTTGCCTGTTTCAAATTGATTGTGAGATACGATTCGGCGGTTTCCACCGGCAAGTCAGCGGGTTTCACGCCTTTTAATACCTGCGCCGCCAATCGAGACGCCTGTTTGCCCTGCAAGTACCAGTCAACTGAAAACGAGAATAAAACATTTGCCGGTCCCTGATCGTAGGCGCCAATTGGGATGCGCCGTTCCAGCGCCAGTTTTTTCACTGAATCCATGTTCGCCAGCGTGGGCGTGGGGACAATGAGGATACTGGCGTCTTCAGGCAGGGTTGGGACAGCCCGCATAGCTTCCTCCGGCGTTTGCACTTCGATGGGCGTCAACGCAACGCCAAGTTGAGCGGCTGTTTCCGGCAAAGGATGAAGAGCCGTCAGCGAAACTTCGTCATGGGAGTTATAAAAAACGCAAACTGTCTTTGTTTCCGGTGCGATCTTGATCAGCCACTCCAAAGCTTTTGCCGCGCGGTTCGCATTTTGAACGCCCGTGACGTTGCCGCCAGGCCGAGAAATGCTGTCCACAACCCCTTCGCCAACCGGGTCGATGAGTGGGGCGAAAATAACGGGGATGCTCGTTCCCGCCACAACCTGTTTGGCAACCTGAGCCGGCAGGGTTCCCATTGTGAAAAGCATGTTCACATTTTCATCCAGTAAAGCCTTTATCTCCGCTTCGAGTTCCACTGGCGTAGGTTCGGTGATGCCGTGGTAGATGTACACGGTATTTTTGCCTTCTTCGTAGCCCAATTCGCCCAAACCGGCCTTAAGCCCTTCATACGCTGGTTCCAGGCCGGCCAGGTAGTTGACAGCGCCTATTTTATAGGTCTTTGCCTTAGACGCCCCATTCGCACAAGCTGTCAGAACGAGGCTGAAAGCAAAAAACACGAACAAAAATCGCTTGAACATTTTAGCTCCTTTCCATTTGAGCATCGCCTATCCCTCATCGTTTGCCGGTCAACTGACGTTGGACTCCTGAACGTTACGATCAACGAAACCATATAAAGCAGATCAAATTCAACGGATGATGGTGCTGGCCTGAGCCAATACGTCATCCGATATTTCAAGTCCAATTGCCTGGGCGTTCTTAAGATTGATGATCAAAAAGTACTCGGCAGTTTCCACGGGCGTATCGGACGGCTTGGCGCCTTTGAGAATGCGATCCGCCATGCGCGCGCCCTGTTTGGCCTCTTCTGCGATAGACACAGTATAGTTTGCAACCGCCATCAACGACGAATCGACGCCCCGGTTGCTCATAAACAAAGGCACGCCCAACTCCTGCGCCCGCTTGCACAACTGCTCCGTCCCTGCATCCAGGCTAGCGGTGGACGAAATCAAAAAGATGAGCGTATCTTCCGGCAAGGTTTCAAGAACAGCCAGCATTTCCGCCACGCTGCTCACCTCGCTGGGCAGCAATTCAATCCCCAGTTGGGGAATTGCCGCGTACACGTCCTTGAGAACGGTCACGCTGACCGGGTCGGCGGGGTTGTTGGGGATATAGATGTGTTTGGCGTCCGGCGCAATCTTGAGCGCCCATTCCAGCGCCTTGGCTGACCGGTCCACAATTTGAACGCCGGTCACGTTTCCGCCGGGGTGCGCCAGGCTGTCCACAACACCTTCAACCACCGGATTGATGACCGGCGTGAACACCACCGGGATGTTCGTTCCTTCCACCGCTTTTTTGGCTGCTTTGGTGGTCGCCGTGCCCACGGTAAAGAGCAAGTCCGCTTTTTGCTCTACCAGCCGCACAGCTTCGGCGTCGAACGCAGCCTGGTCAGGCTCCACGTCAGGGTCATAGAGATAGGTGGTGTTTTGGCCTTCGACATAGCCCAATTCGGCCATGTGTTCCTTGAAATGTTCAAAAACGGGCTCCAGCCAGAACACTTCCACTATAACGCCGATGGTGTAGGTCTTGGGTTTTGGCGTTCCCCCGCAGCCGGCCAGCACCAGGCAAAGAACAATAAACACGATCCCAAGTTGTTTACATAACATATGATCTCCTTTCACCAACCAATAAAACCTTTTATAACGCGAGTTTCCGCGCTTCGCTCAGAGTCACAACTAAGTTCCAAAATTCTCCAAACGCTCCGGTTCTTTTATGGCCCTCAAGGTTCCACGACGCCTTCCGCGCTGGGCGGCGCAGTTTCAGGCGTGGCCAACTGAATGACCAAATCCTCCAGGTCCAGGGTTTGGCGCAGTTGCTCGGCAGCCGTGCGCAGTACGGCTTCCATATCGAGCGATTCACGGATGCGCGCCGTCACCTGCGCCGCCACCTGTTCACGAACCGCGCGGCGCTGGCTTTCTTCAAACAGACGCGCGTTTTCCAGCGCCAGCGCCCCCTGTTCGATGATCTCTTCCAACAAAGTGACTTCATCGGCCGAAAGCGGGTTTTGTGGGTCATCATAGACGCCCAACGCGCCAACGACTTCACCACGCACCGCCAACGGCGTGACCGCAACAGTTTCCCGCTCCGTCGTCGAGACAAACGTGGTGGCCTCGGCCGCCGGCTGAATCTGCGGCATCCACAGGTCTTCGGCCGGCGCGACATTGACGCGGTCAAAACGATAGCCGCTAGCCAGGCGCCCTGTCTCATGGAAGGTTCGCCAGCCTTCGCGCGTCGCCGCGCGATACAGGCGCTCCAATTCTTGCACTGTCTCACGCATCCGGGCATCGACCTGCTCTCGCTCGGTCACGTCACGGCTAATGCCCAAAACCCCCCATACCCGGCCCTCCGCATCGTGCAGAGGCACTCGCATATCGTCAAATATATGGACGACGCCATCAAGGGTAATGGGCACACGTGGACTTGTAACCATGCGATCGGTATCCATCGCCTCGCGCTCATCTGCCCGGAATCCGCGTATCTCCCTGTCCGGGTCCCCTTTGACGACGTCTTCAGTAAAGCCCACCTCAAGGTCGTTCTTACCGATAAAGTCCTCTGGCTGTAAGTGCAACGCGCGCGCGCAACTGGCATTGACCAACTGATAACGATGCTCCTGGTCTTTCACGAAAATCCAGTCAGGCGTGGAATCAATAATGGAACGCATCAGGTTGCGTTCTGCGTTGAGCCTGATTTCTGCCACTTTGGTCTCGGTGGTATCAACCGAGATGCCGAAAGTACCCACAATGACGCCGTTCGCGTCGCGCAGCGGCATTTTTGTGGTCAGCGTCCATGTGTCAGGGCGGCCAATGCGGGTTTCGAGTTCTTCTTTATGGACGATCTCCCCGGTACGAATGATGTGCTGTTCATCCTCGTAGGCCGGACGCGCGTGTTCTTCGGTGAAAAAGTCGAAATCGGTTTTACCGATGGCTTCAGCCGGGTCATCGCAGCCAAACGCCCGCGCAGAGGCCCGCGAGACGCGCAGAAAGCGACTCTCAAGGTCTTTGAAGTAGATAGCGGCTGGAACATTCTCCAGCAGTGTTTCGAGCAAGTAGTGTTCATAAGCCAATGCCGCCTCGCTCCGCTTTTGTTCGATGGCGAGAGCGATCTGTCCGCAGAGTCCTTCCAGCAACAATTGATCTTCCTGCGTCAACACTCCCGCCCGGTCGCTTTGCACGTCCAGGACGCCTAATATTTCCTCGCGCAGTTTGATCGGTACCGCCAACTCGCCGCGCGTGTCCGGCAGGTAGGGGTTGGGCCGCCAGTCGGCGTCGCGCGCCGTGTCCGGCGTCAGAATCGAGCGTCCGGTCGCGGCTGCGGTTCCCACCACGCCGCGCCCCATCGCCAGTTTGTGCCCCGCCGCGAGCATCTGCGCACCGGTTTCGCCATAGCCCGTCACCAGCACTGCGGCATCTTGCGCCGGGTCGTAGCGGAAAATTTGCGCGTGATAGTAGCCGAAGCGTTCTTTGATAAGCGTCACCACGCGCCGGAACAACTCCTCCAATGCCGGCGCCGTCGCAATCTCTTGCGCCACCTCGGTGCTGATCCGCACCTGGCGTCCACGCCGCACCAGCGGTTCGATATCGCGCACAATCGCCTGTAAGACTTGCCGGCCTTCCAATTCAAACGCTGAGAACACGACTTCCGCCTGGAAATCAACGCCGTCTTGACGGCGGTGGACCCACTCGAAACGGTTGTATCCCTGCTGGTAAGCCACTTCGATCCGCTCCAGCGAGGCTGTCGTCGAATCGCGGCCATCCGGCTGGAAAGGCGGCGATATTTGCCCAGGGTGAGCCTGGATAAACTCTTCCCGGCTGGCAAATCCAAAAAGCTGCAACGTTTGCGGGTTACAATCGAAAAAGCCCGTGGGAGTCAGCAGCATAATAGCGTCGTTCGTGCTTTCATAAATTGCGCGGAAGCGCGTCGCGACGGATTGGAGCGCCGTTTCCGCTTGCTGGCGTTCAGCGATTTCCTGGCGCAAAGCTTCCATCATCAGTTCGGCGATGATCTCCTGCGCTTTGAAGAGCGTATCCCATACTTTTTGAGCCGTCGGCGCGTCCGCGATCAAGGGAGCGATCAACGCGCCGAGCATCCTGACCGCGTGCTGCATCATACTCACGTCCGGGCTTTGCGCCAGCCGTTCCTGGGCGGCAGTCTGGATGAATTGGATCAACTGCGCGTCATCGCCGCTTTCCAACCAATCTAGCGCGAGCGCCAGCGTGCGCTGCGCCGTGTCCCGTCGCAACTGCGCCGGCATTCTGACGTAAGTCGGATGCGTTCGCAGCAATGCGTCGTATTTCTCCAGCAGCGCGTCAAAGGTCGCGCGAATGTCTGTGGTCAGTATGCTCACGTCACAAACCTCCTTCGCTCCCGATCGCGGCAACGTCCCTATCCGATTCGCGCGCGTCTGGCGTTTGCAGGGCGCTGTCTTCAGGCGCGATTAACCGCACAAACGTCGCGCGGTTCAACACGGCGCCGACCTCGCGCACCAGCGATTTGAGCACCGTTTCCGGATCGGTGGAACTGCGCACGCGGGCCGTCACCTCGCGCAGCACGCGCTCGCGCGCCGCGCGGCGTTGCGTCTCATCGAACAACCGCAGGCTCTCGATGGTTTGGGCGAGTTGCCCGGTCACGTCTTCGATCAAGGCCAACTCTTCAGCGGTCCACGGGCGGCCATCGGGGCGCTGTCCGCCGAGAGCGCCCACCACTTGCCGGTTGATGACCAACGGCGCGGCCGCGTTTTCACCGTCAGCCACCAGCGCCCCGCTAACCACGGCTTGCTGCATCTGCGGCAGCCATTCGGCTTGCGGCGCAATTTGATTTTGCCGGTAGGCAAATTCTGGCTGCACGCGGCCCGTTTCGAGCGCGGTTTGCCACGTCTGTTCTGCATAGCGGCGTTGCACCTCTTGGGACTGCGTGAGCGCAACAACCAGCGTATCCACCGTCGCATTGAGGTACTCGCCCAGGGCGTGCAGTTCGCGGTCGCCCTCGACGTCCTCATCCAATTCACCCACATCCACCCGCGCGGTGTACTCGCCTGAGGCCACCAGCGACAGGTAATCCACGTATCCGGCCACCGTCTCACGGATGTGCAACGCAGCCCGGCGCTCCCGCTCGCGGGCTTCGCGCTCGGCCAGCGCCAGCTCCTCGGCCTGGCGACTGGCCTCGGCGAGTTCAAGGCTGCGTTGTCGTTCAGCGGCAGCGGCTCGTTCAGTCTGGCGAATGAATACCCCCATCACAAAAGTCGTCACGACCAGTGCGTTCAAAAAGAGCGAGAT
>JAKJAB010000039.1:7780-16199 GCA_022707725.1 Chloroflexota bacterium
CGCAAAGGTTGCAACGTCTGTGTGATCTCCAAAACCGCCAGCGTCAGATAAGCAACGCCCATCGCAAAGGAAAAGTACCGCATTGGCCTGGCGCCGCCGATCAGTCCCACCACCACCCCCGCTGCTACAAGACCCGATATCACCGGTCCAGTAACGCCGCCCAGAAGGTAGATAGCGCCTAGCAAACCAGAAACTAATCCAGGCACGTAAATCGCAATGGCAAGGGTTGGTTGTTGGCGACGGAGCAACAACAGACCGGCCACGCTAAATACCAGGAAAACCAGGGGCATCGCCAACACCATACCACGGAGCGAAAACTGTGGAACGATGATCCACAAACCGACCAGGACGGCCAAAAGTATGGCCGCTGCCGCCGTCGAAATCCGCATAATCGCCCGGGCCGTTTGGATGCGCCAGATCTGGACTTGATCTATCTCAACCGGCGATGAATGAGTCTGCATTACATCCCCCTCTGTTCTGAAGCCTCTGAGGTTTGCGCTCGTCCGATATCGATCCGCGCCTGCATATCGGCCTCCAATGCCTGGCCCAAGTGCTGCAGCGCGCGCTGAATCGCTTCATCGACCGTGAGCGCCCCGCGGATTTGATCGGTGATCTCGCGCGTCAGGCGCTCGCGCGCGGCGCGGCGTTGGGTCTCTTCGAGCAAGCGCAACGTTTCGGCGACGATGCCCATGCGTTCGGCGATCGTTTCCACCAGGGCGATCTCGTCCTGCGTCCAGCGCCGGCCCTGGTCTTCGTCGTGGATACCCAGCGCGCCGATGATCTGATCGCGCAGCGAAATCGGCGCAACCAGAGCGGCGTGGTCAATAGCCTGTGTGTTACCGGACAAGGCCACGGCTTCCTGACGGGTCAATGCTTGCTGTATTTCGGGCAAAATGTCGACAGCCTGCAAGGGAGTGATACCAGGCCGCGTCGCCTCATAATCAGTAAGTAACGTCGATACCTGACGCCCACCCCAGGTCTCGCGCACATACTGGCGCTGAACCATTTCCAGATCGCGCAGGGCGCTCTGCGTCTGTTCGAACAGACGGATATTTTCGATAGCGTTAGCCAATTGATCCGCCAACGCTTGCAGCACGGCGATGTCTTCCTGCCCAAAAGCGGCGGCTTCAACGCTCTGGATGGTCAACGCACCGATGACGCCGCCACGGCTGCGGAGCGGCAGCGCCAGTTCCGAACGCGTTTCCGGCAGCAGCGGATTGTCGAAACGCACGGCCTCGGCACCCACGTCAAGCGCGATGCGCGCTTCTCCCGTCGCCACGCACTGCCCGATCATCGAACTGCCGCCGACTTCCAGACGATGCCGGCGGGCCATCATCTGCGCGCCGGCTTCACCGGTTCCGGCGCGCAACACGGCCCATTGTCGGCGTGGCACGCTGGCAAACTCAGCCGGGGCGGTCATCGTATCCACGAGGAACAGTCCCGCATAGTACAGGTCCAGTTGCTTGCGCAGCAGATTCACAGCCTGCTGGATCAAGCTATCCACGTCCAACACCTCACTTGCTAACCGTGCGACGTCGGCTACCGTTTGGAGTTGCAGGTCGCGTCGCCGCATCAGAGCCTCGGTGCGTCTGCGTTCAGTGATATCGCGGGTCAGCCCCACAAAACCGGTGATGTTGTCGTCGGCGTCTCGCAGTGGAATTTTGGTGCTCGATACCCACTGCTGCTGGCCCGTCGTCTGATCCACCACCGGTTCCGCACGATCGATCAAGATTTCACCGGTTTCCATCAATTTTTGCTCATCGGTGTAATACTGGGTTGCCAGTTCGTGAGGAAACATATCAAAGTCGCTCTTCCCGATCACTTCTTCCTGCGTCTGCGCGCCCAATACACGCAGATGCGCAATGTTGTTGATCAAGAAACGGCTTTGGCGGTCCTTGATATAGATGTAATCCGGTAGGTTGTCGATGAGGGTGCGCAGCAGGTTGCGCTCCTGAGCCAACTGCATCTCCACGTTTTTACGCTCCGTAATATCCGTCGAAATACCAAACGTGCCGATGATGTTACCCTCACGGTCGCGCAGCGGCATTTTCGTCGTCGAAACCCAGGTGTCGGGTCGATCAGACCATGTCTCGCGCTCTTCAAGTCCAACGAGCGGTTCGCCGGTGCGGATGATGCGCTGCTCGTCTTCGTAAGCAGGGCGGGCATGATCTTCGGTAAAGAAATCGAAATCGCTTTTGCCGATGATGTCCAGCGGATTGCTCAACCTAAAATGGTCAGTTTGCGAACGGCTGGCGCGAAGGAAGCGACTCTCCCGATCTTTGAAATAGATGTGATCCGGGATGCTGTCCATCAAAGCATTCATCAAGTACTGTTCCAATTCCAGGGCTTCATACAACCGGGCATTGGTGATAGCGTTGGCCACCTGATCGGCCAGTGTTTGCAAGACTGTAATGTCTTCGGGACTAAAAGCGCCCTCCTGCGTACTCTGAACCGTCAACGCGCCGATGACGTCGCCCCGGCTGATCAAGGGCAACGCCAGCTCGGAGCGTGTGTCGGGTAGCAGGGGGTGCGGACGGCGCACCGCGTCGCGGCCCACGTCCAGCGCAATGCGCGCTTGCCGGTTGACCACACACCAGCCGATCATCGAGGTATCCGCTACCTGCAAGCGGTGTCCTTGTTCCACCATACGCTTCCCGGCCTCGCCCGAACCCGCCTTCAAGACGGCCCATTGCACGGTCGGATCTGCCGGATCAGGTTCCACCAGGAAGAGGCCAGCATAATAGAGATTGAAGCGGTCATGGACCAACGTCACAACTTGCTGGATCAGATCATCGGGATCAAGCACCGCGCTCGCGGCGCGGGAGACTTCGGCGGCGGTTTGCAGTTGCAGTGCGCGACCGGCCAGCCGTTCGGTGACCAATACCCCTTGCAACGCGCTGCTGATCTGCATACGCAACGTGTCGTAGATGGCGCTTTCGCGCGGGCCAACCTCGAAGCATACCTGACCGAGGTACTCATCTCTGAAATGCAAAGGTTCGATCACCAGACTGTAACGCCGGTCTTCGGGGAGCAATCCCGCCGGCAGCAGATCACGCGCGGGATAGTGTTGTTTTTCTCTCTTTTCCAAACCCCGCGCGCGATCGCAGGCTAACAGCAGCTGCGACATCGTCGAGGACAGCGGCGTTTCTTTGGGCGCTTGCAGGTCGGCGTACACCGACAGGTAGAAAGCTGGAATGCCCAACCGGGGCAATCCGTAAGACATCGCGTTCAATAAATCATCCAGCGCGCCCGCAGAAACAAATACCTGGCCGATTTCGCGCATAATGCCTTCGCGTTGGGCAGCTTGCAACCGTTGGCGCGCCTGCGCCTGCTGCGCCGCGCTGCCAATCAGGACCCGCGCTGGCTGCAGTAGACCTTCGATGCGCTGCGACAGGGTTATGTCGCTGGCGCACGCGAGCGCATGCGAACGCAAAATCGAAAGACTGTTCTGCCAGGCTGTCACATCACCCTGTTCCAGCATCGTCTGGCGCATGAGACCATCAAGCACGCGCAAGAAGACCTCGGCGGAGGCGGCAGTCTCATCCTGCGCTGCGCCAATGAAAGCATCCACCAGACGGATGACACGCGCCCTGACCACCGCGCTGGCGTCATCCGGTAACGGCCCAACGGTGAGCATCCTGACCATGTCGGATAGCATGACTTCACGGCGCGTAGCCATAGCTGCCGGGAAGGACGCGCCGGGTTCGGCGGAAGTCTCTGGCCTCAACCGCGATTCCGCTTGCAGCACGGCAGCATCCAGACAGCCACACGATTGACGCACGATCAACTGTGGGCGCAAGCTGACCTGCGGCGGGACGGTTTCCTCTTGCAATTGCGCCAACACCAGTTCCGCCGCCCGACGCCCCTGCTCGTGCAGAGGCTGGCGCACCGTCGTCAGGGCAGGGATGACGTAACGACTATCCTCGATGTCGTCGAAGCCAACGACCGCCATGTCATCAGGGACTTGAATGTCCCGCGCTTGCAAGATGTCCAATATCTGAAGCGCGATCCCATCATCGTTAGCGACCAGCGCCTCAACATCAATCCGCGGACGCAATTGGCGTTCATCCAACAATAAGCGGATTCCGGATTCGGGCGTGTTGTAGTGAACACCGGGGATCACGAGAGTGGGATCAACTGCAATCCCATGTTCAGCCAACACGCTGACGTAGGCCTTATAGCGCGCATCACTCTCCGGGTGGCCCTCCTGCTTGTGGAAGAAGGCAATGCGCCGGTAGCCATGCACTTCCACGAGATGAAGCATCAACTCACGCATACCATAGTCATTATCCATCAGCACACTGGAGATGCCATCCAACGGTATGGCGATGCTGGCCATAGGCAAAGGCCGGTAACGCTCGCAGAATATCTGCATTTTCTCCGGGCCGATCGGCGTCCCCATCGACCCTGAGGCGATAACCAACCCATCGAAACGCTCCTTATTAACCAAATCATAAAGTACATTGCTCATCGCATCAGGATGCGGTTCATTGTGTAGCGAAGCGCCGACGAGACAGAGCACATTCACGTCCCGCTCGCGCGCCAGGGACTCCACACCCTGCCAGATCGCATTGTGATACCCCGCTGTGAGGTTGTCGGTAAAGAAACCCAGTGTGGGCCGGCGCTGTGTGGGTGCAGGTGCGCCGGCCGGTGTCCTGCGGGGCGAGCTGCCGCCCGAACGTCTACTCTGCTTCGCCATGGTTGCCTCCGTCAGGCTGTGGCTGCTCGGGCCGCCCGTCATCGGGCCGTCCGGTCTGTTCCGCGCCTTGCGGCTGAACACCCCAGCGCACATAGACGCGCGACCCGCCGAGGGTCTTGTTCAATGCTTCGGTCGTGACGCGCACCAGCGCCGATATGTCGGTAGCGCGCTGCATCTGGTCTGAGATTTCACGGATCACGCCTTCGCGGGCGGCGCGGAGTTGCGTCTGCCGGTAAAGGCGCGCGCTTTCCAACGCCTGCCCCATCTGTTCGGCCAGCGCTTCGAGCAGGTTCACCTCTGCACGCGTCCAGGTGTCCTCCGCGGACAAGCCGGGCGCATCCTGGCTCTTGCTGAAATTGAGCACCCCCACCACCTGGTCACGCACCAGGATAGGAACGGCCAGGGTCGGCATTCCATCGGTGTAGCCCGGCACGCTCTGGCGGGTGCGACGCGCGGCGTGCATTTCAGGACTCCACTCGCCCTGCGCCGGAAAGAGGCTCACCTCCCGCGTATCCGTCACGGCGCGGGCGCCGACGTAACCCTTTGCGGCGCGAGTGCGCGCCATCAGGTCCCAGTCTTGCCGCATTTGCACACCATAGGCCCGGCGCTCAGCCTCAAGAGATTCCTCGGCTTGCGCTAACAAGCGCGCATTGTCGATGGCAATGGCCACCTGATCGACCATGGTCTGGAGCACCGTCAACGTCTCGGCATCGAAGGCGTCCGGTCGCGTACTCTGCACGCTCAACGCGCCGAGCACCTCGCCCCGTGAGCGCAAAGGCAAGGCCGCCTCCGAACGGGTATCCGGCAGTTCTGGATTGGTCACACGCACCGCATCGACTTCGGCGTGGGAGGCCACCCTAGCCTGTGCGTTGGCGATGCTCCAGCCGATCATCCCCTCGCCGATGCGGATGCGGTGCTGCCGCGCCAGCATCGCCCGGCCGGCCTCGCCCGTGCCGGAACGCAACACGGCCCACGTGCGGGTCTCGTCCATCAGGAACAGGCCGGTGTAGTACAGGCCAAAACGTTCGCGAATCAACTCCACGACCTGGTTGATCAGCACATCAGGTTCCAGGATCGAAGCCGCCGCCTGGCTCACTTCCGCCGAGGCCTGCAAGTAAGCTGAGCGTTGTTCGAGATCGGCGGTCCGGGAAACCACCCGCTGTTCCAACGTATCGATAGATGTGCGCAACTGCGCTGTCATACTGTTGAACGTACGCGCCAGGACGCCCAATTCGTCCTCACTCACCACTGACGCAGTCCGGGTTAAATCGCCTTCAGTAATCGCGGCGGCGGTTGCAGTCAGTTCATCGATGGGTTCAAAAGTCTGGCGCATCGTCAAAAACAGCAACGCGCCGAGCAGGATAGCGCCAGCAATGGCCGCCACTGTGCCAACTCTGCCAATATCAAGCCACGAGCGATGTAACTCATCCCACTCTTGCTGCACGATGACGCCCCACCCATTGTTCAAGACCTGCGCGTAGACCTGCCAGCGCACGCCATCGGCATCGACAAAGCTAAATTCGTTTTCCCTTTCGAGACGCATTTTAGTGATGATCGGAGAATCGTGAATATCCAAAATCTGATTGGCTATCGCCGCATCGGGATGCACAACAATCCGATCCCGCGGATCTACGACATAAGCAATACCTGTCTCCCCAAAACCGGTGGCCGTGATGTCGCGGGAGATTTGCTCCAGCGTGGTGGCAAACATCCCCACGCCAATCGGAACAGGGCCGCGCTCACGAATGAGGGTGGCGACGATCAACGCGGGTTGGCCACTGGTAGGCCCAATCACCACTTCATAATTCACCACATCGAGCCGTGATTCCCTGAACCACTCGCGGTCGCTGTAGTCCGTCAGCGCAGCGTCATCGCTCCGGGCGACATTCATGCCTTTCAGATCCGTGGTGCTGACCAGATAAATGTAAGGATAGACAGTCTCCATAACCTGCAGGATAGGTTTTTGTTGCTCCGGGTCCATACTGCGGATCTGTGGCAAAGTCACCAACTGTTGCAAGGCCCGACCGTTGAAATCCAGCCATAGTTGCACATTGGTCGCCACAAGTTTGTTGGTCGCTTCCAGTTTCTCGAAAGCTTGCGTTTCCATCACCCCTAGCAACTGGATCAGCACAAAGGTCATCACCCCCGCCAGGATCGGCAGGGCGACGACCAATGTGAGGCCCACCAGGCGCGAACGCAGACGCCCACGTTGGGCGCGACGCTCGGAGATCATTTGCTGGAAGGCGGTATAAGCATAGCCCAGAGCAAAGGCTGTCGAAGTGATAATGGTCGTTGCCCCTGAACCGATGGAAGAACGCAGCCCAAATTGCACTACAACGGCAATCACCTGCGTAATCAACAGCATCCAGGCCAACTGGCGCAGTGTGCGTTGCGTCTCCCGACGCAAAATGACCCACAGAGGCGGTATAAACGGCAGCAACGACAGGAAATACACATAGAAGGGACGCACAACGCGCGCCACACGCCCTGCTTCATAAGAACCACCGGCGATGTAACCGCCGGTATAACTCGCGGCCTCAAAGCCGCTATACCACAAGCCGGTATGGCCGATGGCGTCGATGGCGGTCAAAACCATCGGCAAAAAGAAGAGTATATACAATAGCCATCCTAGCCACCGCCAACGCCCCTGCAACCATTGAGGTCTGAGCAGCACTACAGCCGTCAAAAGCAAGCCAATCATGGCCGGATTGGATGTCGCCGCCAGGAATATGGTCGGCAGGACGGCTTGCTCAGCCCGGGTAGCGCCAAATAGCGCGCCCAGGGCCAGGCCATCGACGGCAAAGATGAACAGCAAGAGGCTGACGTGACGATTGGCCGTATGTCGGGCATTGAGCAGCAGCACGTATAGGGCCAAAACCAGCTCCAGCAAACCGGCAAACCACGCCAGCCCTTGCAAGGTCTCGTTCGTCAACATGCTCGTCATTGGTTGACCTCCTCTGCGCTTGCCTCTTCCGGCTCTTCGCCGCTCAACCGCACCTCGACGCGCGCAAAGTTCAGGGCGCTGACCATTTCGCGGACGGCGTTCTGGAGCACCTGATCGATATCCAGCGAGGTCCGCATCTGCGTGCTCAGCTCACCGATGATCTGGTCGCGCGCGGCGCTGCGCCGGGTATCCTCGAACAGCCGCGCCCTATCCAGCGCCGAAGCCACCTGCTCTGCGATCGCGTCCAGCAACATCCGCTCCTCTGCCGAAAGCGGATGCGTGGGATCGGCCTGTACGGCCAGTTGCCCGACGATCTCCTGCTGCACGGCGACCGGTGCCACGTATGCCGTGCGTTCCGTCCCCGGCGGTTGCACCAGCGGTTCAACGGCCTGGCCATCGTAGGCATAGCCATAAAGACCGCGCCGCTGCTCGCGCAAGGCCTCCCACCCCTCGCGTGACATCGACTGTTGGAGCAGGTTCAGGGCTTCCAGGCGACCTTCCATTTCCTCGCGCAGGCGGGTATTCTCAATCGCAATGGCAATCTGCCCGCACAACTGCTGCAACAGCAATTGATCGTCCGGGATCAACGCGCCCGCGTGGGCGCTTTGCACGTCCAGGATGCCGAATACCTCGTCGCGCAGGCGGATCGGCACGGCCAGTTCGCCCTGTGTCTCCGGCAAGTGGGGATTGGCACGCCAATTCCGATCCTGAGTCACATCCGACGCCAGGACGGGTTGACCTGTCTCTGCGGCTCTCCCTACCACGCCCATGCCCAT
>JAKJAB010000003.1:0-18627 GCA_022707725.1 Chloroflexota bacterium
ATAACCATTATCGAATGTGATTTGCCCCTCGACTTCAGCCGTGAGCGCACCAATTGTGTGAGCCGACAAAGTAGATTGCTGAATATAGGGGAACTGCTGGGGAAGGTCAGCCAGCAGATGACAGTAAGCCTCAAAAGGCGGCAGCATTTTACGCTCCCGCTATAGCAAGGCCCGGACGCAAAGGCGCCGCGCGTCCCGTATGGCTCCGCCACACCAGCAACCGTTCACGCAACGCCAGCGCATAAGCCCGTTGACGTTCCTGACGCAACTCATAATAACCCACCCAGCGGATTAGATCGCGGCTTTGTTCTAATTCTCCCAGGCGATAGAGGGCATACATATCTTCGGACAACAATGTATACGTCTGTTCCAATTCTCGCAATTTGGCGTCCAGACCGTGAATGTCTTGTAAAATCTCCTCTAGGGTCATTGCACTCTCCTCGAAAACACTTCACTGCTCACTATGATGCTCACTGTACGCGATTACCTGCGTCGCCCCTAGTATACCCTAGACGCCGCTTAACTGCAATGATTGATATGTGTCGGGTGCATTTCACGACGGAGGCAACTTTTCCTAATTACACCGCAGAGCACGCGGAGTTCGCGGAGATGGGTTTCTCAGCGTTCTCGGCGAACTCTGCGGTTAGGTCAGTTGAGAATGCAAGACTGGAACAATCAGGTTATAACTGAATGGTAATTGCCCCTGTCCCCGTGTTTGGAATGATGCGCACGCCCTGCGCCTCAATCTGCGCCACGCCGCCTTCCACAGATCGCGCCGCTGCGACGTTCCGCAGCACGAGGCTCCACGGCTGGGTCGCGCCTTCGACCTGCACGCGAATCTGCTGCCCGGCGCGCGTCGCAGTGACGGTGAGGGTGGTTTCGCCTTCGAGCGTCGGTACGCGCGCGGACGTTGTCGCCCCGTCCGCCAGCTCGAAGATGTGGAAGGTCACGCCGTCGGCGAAGTCGTAGTCTGGTTTCTGCTCGTTCGCGCCAACCGCGATAATCGAGTTTGGACGCGCCATCAGCGGCAAGCTGAGGTAGCCGTGCATCTCGCGCACCCAGCGCCCGCCTTCGACGATGGCATTGCTCAGGAAGTTCGTCCAACGGCCTGCGGGCAAATAATAGTCCACCTTGCCGTCCGGCGAGAAAATCGGCGCGACGAGGAGCGAGCCGCCGAGCATATACTGCCGGTCGAGCGTGTCGCAGCCGGGATCGTCGGGGAATTCCAGCGGCATCGCGCGCAACATCGGCGCGCCGTGCTCGTGGGCTTCGACAGCGGCGTCGAAAAGGTAGGGCATCAGCCGGCTCTTGAGCCTGGTGAAGAAGCGCAGCACATCGCTGGCGGTGGGGCCGTCATAGCCGGCTTCGTCGAAAAGCCAGGGCACGCGGTAGGAATTGCTGCCGTGCAGACGGCTGTGCGACGAGAGCAGGCCGAAGGCGCACCACCGTTTGTACACGTCCGCCGACGCCGTCAGCTCGAAGCCGCCCATATCGTGGCTCCAGAAGCCGAAACCGGACATCCCCAGCGAGAGGCCGCCGCGCAGGCTCTCGGACATCGACTCGAAGGTGGCGGTGCTGTCGCCGCCCCAATGGACGGGGTACTGTTGCCCGCCCGTCGTTGCCGAGCGCGCGAAGACGGTCGCCTCGCCTTTGCCCAGTTTCTCTTCCAGCACCTCGAACACCGTCCGGTTGTAAAGTTGGGTGTAGTAGTTGTGCATCAGCATAGGATCCGAGCCGTCGAAGTAAACGACATCCGTGGGGATGCGTTCGCCGAAGTCGGTCTTGAAGCTGTCCACGCCCATATCCACCAGCGCCCGCAGTTTGTCGCCGTACCAACGGCGCGCCTCCGGGTTGGGGAAGTCCACCAGCCCCATGCCGGCCTGCCACTTGTCCCATTGGAACACGGAGCCATCGGGGCGCTTGAGCAGATAGCCCCGTTCCATCCCCTCGTCGAAGAGCGCCGAACGCTGCGCGATGTACGGGTTGATCCACACACAAATCTTGAGGCCGCGCGCCTTGAGCCGTCGCAACATCCCCATCGGATCGGGGAACACCGCCTCGTCCCACCGGAAGTTCACCCAGTGGTGCGCCTTCATCCAGAAGCAGTCGAAGTGGAAGACGTGCAGCGGCAGGTCGCGCTCGGCCATCCCTTCGATAAAGCCAGTCACGGTGGCCTCGTCGTAGTTGGTGGTAAAGGAGGTGGTCAGCCACAGACCGAACGACCATGCGGGCGGCAGCGCGGGGCGTCCCGTGAGTGCAGTATAGCGATCCAGCACCTCTTTGGGCGTAGGCCCGTAGATAACGAAATAGTCCAGGTGCTCGCCCGGCACGCTGAACTGCACGCGCTCCACTTTCTCGGAGGCAATTTCCAGCGAGACTTTCTCCGGGTGGTTGATGAAGACGCCGTAACCGCGATTGGTCAGGTAGAGTGGGATGTTCTTGTACGCCTGCTCGCTGCTGGTGCCGCCGTCCTCTTGCCACAGATCGACGGTCTGTCCGTTTTTGACGAACGGCGTAAAGCGCTCGCCCAAGCCATAGACGTACTCCCCCACCCCCAGCGCCAATTGCTCGTGGATGAAGCGCCCCTCGGGGGTGTCCATTATGCCCAGCGCGCGCCAACCGCTCTCGGTAATGGTTTTGTCGCCATCTGTGAACTGCACTTTCCAATCCCCGGCCTTTTCGACGCGCACGGTCAATTGTCCGGTTGTCAGCGTGGCGGCCCTTTCGTCATTGTGAACGACGACGTCCGGCGGGGGCTGCGGATACAAGGTAAATTCCGGCTTGCGGGGCACTCTCCCTTTGTGACCCCACACCTGCACGCGGATGACGTTCTCCGCCGGCGAGGAGAAGCGCGCCGTGAGCAGCGGCAGGTTGAGCGTATCGCCGCGATGGCTCACCCGTCGGGTCGGCGCGTAGACCGTCAGCGCCCCGGGTTCGACATCCACATCATAGACGTGAACTGCGTAATGCGGCGTCACGCCTTCACGAATACCCCAATAACCATCGGTGAATTTCATAGCCTAGCCTCCCAGTCAACGAATTGAACGAATCTAACGGATTTTTGCCAATCACGAATCGCTAAACGTATACGGATCAGCGTTCCTCCAAAAGCAGTCAAACGTTTGGACGATAGACAATGTGCGCATTCCAGGGGATGATCAATGGTTGCGGGCCTTCAGCGGGAAACAATGCTGCCCACGCCTGCGGATCATACGTCCGCCTGGCAAAACATGCGTAGTGCGCGGGGACCGCTGTCTTTAGCCCGAGTTTTTGCGCCAATCGGACACTGTCTTCGAAGAACGGGAACTCGCCTTCGGTGGGATGGGTGGTGAGGAAACCAATGTCCGGTTTCAGCGCCGCGATGGGCGCAAGCAGTTCATCGTGATCAGCAAAGGTGTTGATAGTGTCGCCGGTGACGTAGAGCCGGATGCCCTCCAGCTCGATGACGTAGCCCAGGTGTGTGACATCCGGCGGCGCGATGTTCGCGGCGGGATCGCCCTCCGGCGGTTTCGACCAAAACGCCCGGATGACGATCTCACCAACGGTTACAGATTCTCCCGCGTGGATCGTGATCGTGTGGTCTGCTTCGATGGGCGTCTCGCCGAGCACCTGCGCGATGCTCTCCGGCGGACCGATGACGACGATGTCCGGCCAGGCCGCGTGGATACGGGCGAGCGTCTCCGGGTTGGTGTGATCGCTGTGGCGGTGGGTGACCAGCACGTAGTCGACAGGAAATTCCGCCTCGATCACGGGCGGTTGCGGACGGATGAATTTCTCCGTTGGACGGGACCGCGGAAAGTACGGATCAATAAGGAGCGCCGTCCCGCGCGAATCCTTGAAGGCATAGGCGTTCTGCTCGAACCAGTGGATGCCTACCGCACCCTGCGGCACAACTAACGTCGAAAATGGATGCATAGTCTTCCCTCTTGTCTTCACCACGGCCACTCGTTGCCCTGGTAGTCCACGAGCGCCAGACGGTCTTCGTCTTCACGGGCGTTCACAAAGATGGGGATCGCGTAGGCGGCGGCGTCATCCGGCTCCAGGTCGGCTTCGTTATTTTTCTGACCGCTCATATACGAGCGCACCCAACCGGGATGGTAAACGCGGAACGTGTACCCCTCTGGACGCAGGAAATTAAACAGATTCTTGACGGCCATATTGAGCGCCGCTTTCGACATACAGTAGCCAAACCAGGCGGTGCGCTGGCTGCGTTCGATGCTGCCGGCCTCCGAAGAAACAAAGCACAGCCGCTTGAACGTTCCGCGATCCAGCAGCGGCAAGAACGCCTCCACGACGCGCAGCGGCCCCAGGCTATTGATGTCGAACAGGCGGTGCATTTCAGCGTAGTCCTGTGGATCGCGGATCGTGTATGGGTTGGTGTGCGTGCTGACGCCGGCATTGTTGATCAGCATATCGAGGTGCGGAATCTGCGCCGCTATGGCTTGCGCCGCCGCCTGTACCGATTCCACCGAAGCCACATCCAACGGAACAATGCGCAGATCGTTGGGATACTGCTCTTTCAGGTCGGCCAGCTCCGGCCATTCAGGCATGTATTGCCCGGCAAAGACGCGCCATCCTTGCGCCAAAAGGCCGAAGGCCAGTCCAAAGCCCAACCCCCGGTCCGCGCCGGTCACAAACGCTGTGCGTTTCGCTGCCGCGCACCAGCGCAACGCATTGTCCAGCAAGGTCTGAAAGGAGGGATGCAACCACACTTCGACGTTGTGGCCAGGCGTGAGCATACAGACGCGCCCCGCGCCCTCGAAGCGCGTCCAGCCGCCAGGCTGAACGCCATGCTGTGAGGCGGTGGTCATAAAGATGTCGGCGTCCGCATCGTCCAACGCCATCATATAGTGCTCGTCGGGCAAGGTGAAAGGCGACGCGCCGACGGTGAGCGGATGTCCTACCTGCGGCTCCACCGTAACGGGACACTGCGGCGGGTGGCTGACAAAGACGCCGCCCATCAAGGCGCGGAAAACCGGCGTCTGCGCGTATCCGGCAGCCCCAGAGTGGACGACCAGCAAGCCATTGCCCCGGCGGACGTAGTTTACAAAAGCCGCTTCGACCTCCTCGGTCATCCAGAGGCTCTCGTCACTCGCCGAGACGTTGTTCGATTTGACGAACAGCACGACAGGATACGCGGCCATTCGCTCCGCCGACCACTCGGCGGCGTTCTCGATCCAGTCGAAGGTGAAGCCCTGTTCAGTCAACGGCGCCAGTCCCTCGCGGGCCGCCTGCGCCGGATGCCAGCGGTCATCAGCTAGAACTAAAACTCGCATCTCATCGCCTCCTGCGCCAGACAAAGTTTTTCCAGGTCCCGGTCAGGGACGAGTGAAGTGTTCCAATTCCGTCACGGAGACGGTCTCTCCCAGGTTTTCCAGGCTGTCGTAGAGCAACTGCAAAACGTAGCGGGCATTGTGCATATACGCGCCATGGTCTTCCATCACAAATTGATAATTGTACGCCGCCTGGACCAGCCGGGGCGTCCACGTCACGTATCGGTTGCCGTAGTTGGTCTCGTCGGGATCAGCGATGCCGTTGGCGTTGGTGTCGGTGAAGAAGTAGGGGTACGTTCCCTCGTAGACAATCGGCTGCTTGATAACGTTGGCAGCGTAATTTTTGATCGCCGAGTAAAGCGCATTGTGGAAAACAGCGATCTCAGCAGCGATCGGTTCGCGTGTGTCACCGTCGCCATCATAGTCCACCGCACTCCGGCGGATGTCGCGCAGGTCAGCGCGATCTACAACGTTGGAATGACAAGGGCTGCACGTATCGGGATTGAGCGCCGTGTCGTGCGGATCGTGGCACTGGGTGCACGTCTGGTAGTCCTCCACATGTGCAAAACGTCCGACGTAGGTCTTCCCCGCGTACTGGTAACCACCCTGCGCGTCGCCGCCGAGGAGCGTGGCCGCAGCGATCGCATAATGGGGTTCGAGAAAGGTCAAGTCTGCCGAAACCACATCCATTTCAAGGCCAGCAATGGCCTCATCCACTGTAATGGACGCAGCGTAAGCCTGGTGACACTGCATACAGTTCGCCGAGCGGGTATTTTCGGCCACTTCGATGCCGGAGGGGAAAGTTACTCGGGTCAGGGCGTGCGCTTGTGGGTTGTGGCAGGCGTTGCACGCCACCACCGACCCCACCCACGGGGCCTTATCGATCTGCCCGGCTGGCGTCCCATCAGCGCCGAGGAAGTCGAGGTAGCCATACAGACTGTGACACTTCGCGCAGGTCGGCGGCAGCACCGGCGGCTCGCTCTCATTCCAGTAAGTAAACGCGAGCGAGGCAGCATTCGCGTGGCCGGAACGCGCCCACTTGTCGCTCACGCTCTCAACGGATTCCGGGGCCACAAAAAAACGGTATCCCCAGATGATCACCCCCGCCAGGGCAATCAGGACCAAACCGAGAGTCAGGATTGCTGACCATTTCATCGCCCTATCTCCTTTTGAGCCTTTGTAAGATGTGACCGAACTTGCCAGGTTTGTCAAATGAGTATAAACTAATCTTAGCAAAAAATCAAATCTTAAATCTTGTTCCGAAGGAGCAACTGATGAAGTGGAAAGCCAGGCAGGTCTTTTGGGTAGGGGTCTATTTCGTGATGGTCTTTGCGCCGTTGTTGATCTTGCTGCTCGCCCCGCGACCGGCCGGGCGCACTTTCTGGCGTGAGCTTTCCGTAGCACTGGGCTTTGCAGGGCTGGCATTGATGGGGCTACAATTCATCCCCACCGCTCGCCTGCCGTTTTTAAGCGAAGTGTTCCCACTCGACACGCTCTACGTCTTCCATCACCGGCTGTCCATCGCTGCTTTTCTGCTGGCCCTGGCGCATCCGCTGATTCTTTTCGTCCACAACCCTTACACGCTCAAGCTGCTCAACGTCCTCACCGCGCCATGGTGGGCGCGAGCGGCGGTCAGCGCAACCGTTGCGCTGATTCTTCTCGTGCTCACCTCGGTAAAGCGGCTGTCGGTCAAACTATCCTACGAAGCCTGGCGGACGCTCCACGACGTGCTCGCGCTCGCCGTCGTTGGCTTCACTCTCTACCACATCTTCCAGGTGAATTATTACACGGCGGCGCCCGTTCAACGTTGGCTGTGGGCAGCGATGGGTGTTTTATGGGGGCTGATGATGGTATATATTCGCCTCATCAAACCCTGGCAGCTCCTGCGCCATCCCTATGAAGTCGTTGCATTGACCCCGGAACGCGGCAAAACGTGGTCGTTATCTCTCAAGCCGGTGGGGCACGCGGGGCGCCGCTTTCGCGCCGGACAGGTGGCCTGGCTGAGCGTCGGGCACTCCCCTTTTCGCATTGAGGAACATCCCTTTTCTTACGCTTCCAGCGACATGCGCCCGGAGACCGTCGGCTTTGCGATCAAGGAATTGGGGGACTTCACCTCCACGGTCGGCAGCCTGAAACCAGGCACCAAAGTCTACATCGACGGCCCATACGGCACCTTCAATCTCGACGACCATCCTGACCGCAACTACGTCTTCATCGCCGGGGGCATCGGTTCGGCGCCGGTGATGAGTATGTTGCGCACGCTGGCCGATCGCGGCGATAAACGACATCTGCAATTCTTCTACGGCAACCCTAGCTACGAGACCATCATCTTCCGCGAAGAACTGGATAGCCTGCAACAACAGTTGAATTTGGACGTCATCCACGTGTTGGAGACCCCTCCCGAAGGCTGGGATGGCGAAACCGGTTACATCACCAAAGCCGTGCTGGAGCGCCATCTGCTCCCCGAATTCCAACACTGCACCTACTTCATCTGCGGCCCCTTGCCGATGATCGAGAGCGTAGAACACGCGCTGATGCAATTGTCTGTCTCCCGCGACACTATGCACGAGCTGAACCGCGAACAGGAGTTCAAGATGCCGCGCAAGTATATCTATTCAGAGAACTACAAGATGGCCTAAAGGAGGACGCAATGCAACGTGTTTACGCGCAACGACTGCTGTTGGCAACCCTTGTCCTTATCCTGGCGTTAAGCGTGCTCTTCGCCGTTCTACAAGGCGGGCTGCCGTTTTGAGAGGCGAACCGTCATTTGGATAAAATAGCATATCGGGACCAGCCGCAGCGTTCTGGCCCCATAGGATAGGCTGTCGTGGCTGCCAAACGGCAGCGGTTTCCCCAAAGTTTCTGGGCGAGGCAGTTAACTGCCTCGCCCAGCGTTGTCTTACCAATCCAACACCGAACCGTCGTCCGGATCGTACCGCTCCGGGTTACGCCAATCGTGGTCGATCTTGTCCTCGAGCGCATCCATATCCAACTCGATGCCCAAACCCGGGCCGGTGGGCAACTCGACGAAACCGTCTTTTGCCACAAACGGCTGCTTGAGGTACCCCTCGCCGAGCGTGATGTGCTCCTGCGCGATGAAATTGGGAATCGCGGCATCCAACTGGATGCAGGCCGCCAGCGAAATCGGCCCGAGCGGATTGTGGGGCGCGATCCCGGCATAGTACGCTTCGGCCATTCCGGCGATGATGCGCACTTCGTTGAGGCCGCCCGCGTGGCACAAATCCGGCTGCAACACCGAAGCCGCGTGCTTCTCCAGCACCTCGCGGAAACCCCATTTGGTGAAGACGCGCTCCCCCGTGGCGATGGGCAGGTGTGTCCCGCGCGCGATGTCGGCCATCACGTCGAGGTTCTGCGCCTGGCACGGCTCCTCGATGAACATCGGCTGGTACGGTTCCAGCGCCTTGATCAGCAGCTTGGCCGTCTGCGGGCTGATCGCGCCGTGGAAGTCGACGGCGATGTCGGCGTGTGGCCCGCCAGCCTCGCGCAAGGCTGCAAAATGCGCCTCGGCTTCCTGGACGAAAGCCAGGCTCTCGATGATCCGCGCCGGACGCCCGCCATGGATGCCCGTCTTGAATGCCGTGAAACCCTGCGCCATCCACGATTGGATCGCTTCCGGATCGTTAGCATGTTTGTACAAGCGGATACGGTCGCGGGTGGGGCCGCCGAAGAGCTTGTAGACCGGCACGCCGAGCGCCTTGCCGGTGAGGTCCCAAAGCGCCTGCTCCACCCCGCTCAACGCGCTGGTGAGCAACGGCCCGCCGCGATAGAAAGCATGGCGGTACATCGCCTGCCAGTGGTGGACGACGCGCGTGGGGTCTTTGCCGATAAGATACGGCGCGAGTTCGTCCACCGCCCGCGCACACGTCAACGCGCGCCCTTCGAGGATCGGCTCGCCCAATCCAACCAGCCCCTCATCGGTGTGTACCTGCAAAAACAGCCAGCGCGGCTCGACCAAAAATGTCTCCAATTTCGTGATCTTCATCCTAACCTCCTCAAAATAGTCCAAAGTCCAGAGTCCGAAGTCCAAAGTCTTCGGCTGACGGTATTCGTTATGTGTTCCAGGTGGAGATGGGGTGCTCAGGCTCGAAGCCGATCAACGCCTGCGCGCGCGCGTAGCTGACCAGCGATTCGTTACCTTCCACCGGGCGTTTCCACGTCGTCACCTCAGGGAAGAAGAATTCTGCCAACTGCTGCGAAGGCACACCCAGCGCATTGTACTTGTCGTTGACGAAAATCGGATGGCTGCCCTCGTAATCCGCCGTCAAACCCTTTTCGATGGCCTGCGCCACATCTTCCACGTGGATGATGGCCCAGAAATCGGTGCGGCCCCAAATCAGCAGTTCCTCCGGCAGGCGCGGGCCTTCCAGGCGATCCCACATCCAGCGGCTGGCGCCGGGCCGCCATTCGTGGAGGCGTTCGGCGCGCCGGGCTTCTTGTCGATCGACGATAGTTTGCAGGCGTGAAGCGCGCTCATCCGGCGGCAAAGCCATCATCGCGTCGAACGCTGCGCGCGCGCCCTCCCGGAAGAAGTTGATCCAGCTCCCACGCCGCAACGCCGGATTCATCACGCCGGGAAAGCGCAGACACACGCCGGAAATCCCCTCACGACGCCAGAAATAGGCCGCTGTTTCCTCAAGCATGGACTTGGAAAACGAGTAGATGTCCGTGGTGAAAGTGAGATGTTCCTCATCGATGGGGAAGTACTGGATCGGAAAGCCTTTGACGCCATAATTATACCCCAGCGCGTTGATCGAACTGGCGCTGACCACGCGCTCGATGCCCGCGTTCGCCGCCGCCTGATAGACGTTGAATGTGCCACCGCAGTTGACGCGGAAAATTTCGTGCGCAGGCGCGGGATGCGGGCTGGCATACGCCGCCAGATGCACCACAGCATCCATGCCCTCGAATAGCAGCGCCAATCCCGCGTAGTCCGTTGTATCCACCTGGTGGTATTCCGCACCGCGGACGGTTTCCCAGAGCGGTTCCGCAATCGCCTCCGGCGCGACCCGATCCAGGATCCGCACCTCATGTCCGTGGCGCAACAGGCGCGCGACGGCCACTCCTCCCACATTGCCAATCCCTCCTGTAACAACAATTCTCATCGAAATCTTACCCCCAGTGACCCTATCGAATTTTACCCTTGCGAGCGTAAAGGTAAGAAGATTGTATGACGCGCGATGAAAAAGTCAACGTGCGCGCAGACGCGCCCACGCACAGACGCGCCCACGCGCAGACGCGCCTCTGCGTTAGCTAACGCTCACGTTACCATTTGCCAAACCCGCGCTTTGGGGTACAGTTCACACATCCAATCGCACAAGGGAGATGGCAATGCAAACATCCCAGTTCCTTATCCTGCTGATCGTATTTATCGCCGTCATGACCGGCGGCATGTATGGATTCACCAAACTGGCTTCGAAGATGGTCACGCGCGCGATCCAGGATCGTCTGCACGCGCTGCAAGAGGTCGTCGAAGGCAGAATCCCCGACGTCTGGCTGAAGCCCTTTCAACGGCGTGTCGTCGCGCTGCGCCGTAACGCCGCGAGCGATGCGCAGTTCGCACGGCTCGGGGGACGCATCCAGAAGCATTGTCTGCGCAATCTCGACGAAATGACGCGCTACGTCACGAACGTTAATATGGTCGACAGTGAAGTAACGAAGCAAGAAATCGTCGGCTTGCTCGAAACGTACCAACAAACCTGGCCCACCAAAGACTGGCGCGCGTGGATCGCGGACGTCGAGGAACTCGATACGCCGCGCGCGATTGAGGAAGATCAAACTGATAGCCTGTCAGCAGACAACATGAGCTAGGCTCTCCACCAAAGATGAAAATTTCTCGGAGGGAGAGCTATTTTCGGAATAGATTGAGCAGATGAAGCAGATTTTCATTGCGCTGGCTCGACACCCGTCAAAGCCGCCGCGAAATCATCGCCAGACTTAAAGAAGATGGGGTGAAAGTTATGCACTATCCAATTGTTGTACACAAAGACTCTGAAAGCGATTATAGTGTGACTGTGCCCGATCTGCCCGGCTGCTTTAGCGCGGGAGAGACGCTCGATGAAGCGCTGGAATAGGTTGTCTGAATTTGATGGACAAATATTTCCGCGAACACAGAGAAACGCACTCCGGCCTCATTGCCGAGGCCGCGATTGCATATATTGCTTCTAGTGAAGATGTTACCGGTCTATGAACATCACCTTTCGACCAAATCGCCGTGAAGCAATAGTAACCTTCCTTGTCCTAGCCGCTATACTTGGCCTCTTTATCCTATCCGCTATAGAGCAACAGGTCTGGTTCGTTGTTTTTTTCCTTGGGGGCCTGTTACTTGTTGGTTTTTACAAAAGAATATTGCTGGCTTGGCGCACCTGGATCACCGTTGATAGCGCTATCCTATCCGGCTGTACCAACAACAAAACGTTCTCAGTTTTCTGGGCCGACATTATCAGCGTGAGACGCTTCCAGACCCTTCTCAACGTCACAACGGCAAATGAAGATCTTCACGTTCAACTCAGGGAATTAGCACAAGCCGACATAGAACAACTATGGGAGACCATACAGTCGCACGTCCACCCAGCGGCGCTTGAGGAGGACGCTTACGAGCGGTCGCCACAACAGCAGGCGTGGGTGGTAAAAAGAGAAAAACTCGTCAAAGACACAGCTTTGTCATTTCGTTTGCCAGCGCCACTTCCGTTTTGGCGACTAATCCTGCTGTTGTGTTTTGCATCTCTTATCAGTACAGCCATCTGGTCCTGGCTTACGTGGGATAAATCGTTCGCGCTGTTCTTGCTTGGATTTGCCGGACTATCAATCCCCATAACCTTATCTTTCTGTTCTCTCATTTTAGATACTGAACAAATCTCGATTGTCACGCGCAAAAAACGACAGCAAATACATTGGGATGAAGTAGAACACATAAAGATTAATATGTATGGGATTCCCATGATATTTGAAGGAAATGGAAAAAGTGTAAGTGGAGGCCCTGCGATCTGGCCCGGAGAAACCGGCAAACGTATGAGAGAGTTGGTCCAGGCGGAAATAGAGGTCCATGGCATCTCCACAGAATTTATCCACGCACCGCCACAACTGACGCCCTTGGCCAAAGCTGCTAACTCTGATACTGTAACAACCGAACAAGAGAAAAACGACCGCGCCGAGCTACGCCGCCGAATCGTCAGACCACTATATGGGAGACGACACTGGATACTTCGGTTCAGTGCTCTATTAATCGCTATTTTTTATACCTGGCTCGTAATTCCCATCCACCTGAATAGTCTTGCCTTCGGCGAAGGGAGTGAAAAGTTATATGCAATTCTAATCGCAATCAGTTTTGGGGGCGGAATTGCAACATGGTTGATATTCGCTTTTGAAGCAGTAAAAGTGAACGAAGAAGCCATTACCCAAATTGTCTTTGGATACCGGAAATCCATTCGCTGGGAAAATGTCGTATGGGTAAACTACAGCGACCGATGGCTGGGGTTTCATAGCGATAGCGGCAAAGTAGTAGTAACTGGTCCAGAAGCCTGGTCAGGGAAACATAAAGCCCTGTTAAGCGAGTATATCCTGGCTCAAATAGAACGCCACAAAAGAGTACGGAATAGAGCACAGAATTCAAGCCAAAAATACAGGCATGAAAAGCCTCTGACTTCAAACTGAAGTCAGAGGCTTTACACTTCACCTCGAAACTTATATCGCTAATGCATTTTAGCCAACGAGATCATCCAACGTAACGTCAAGCGCCTTCGCGATTGTGCTCAAGATGCCGGTGCTGCCCTTCCGCCTACCGGACTCCAATTGCGAGAGATACGGCACGCTAATTTCGGCGACCTTCACCAGGTGTGCTTGCGTCATCCGGCGATATTCCCGACACGCGAATAGGGTTTTGCATCAAGCGCCACAAGCTGTTTGAGCACACTCATTCAGGCCACCCATCCACCGCCAGTTCAGTCAATGCCTGTAATGCGGCATCCTCGTCGTACAATTCGGCGTACAATAGCGCCGATTCTTCAAGATGTTGCGCTTTCAACGCCCGGCGCGGATCATCTAACGTAGTGCGGATCATATCACTTTTGTCCCTGAATTCGTATGTTTTGTCCATAATAACAGATTCGGTTGACGGTTGTCGAGAGCCCCCTTATTCCAGAAAGGGCCTACAACGACGCCTGCTCAAAGAGATCTTGAACGGTTACAATTGAAATACCGGCATACTCTTGCATTTCGAGCAAGTGGTGGTCGCCGGAAACAAGATAACTGGCTTTAGCAGCTAATGCACAGTGGATGAAGATGTCGTCATCAGGATCAGTCGCCACCAAAGGTGCATCGGAGGAAGAAATCGGAGGGGATTCAAAGAAGGTCGCGCATTGCGACACGTAAGTTATCAATTCGTCGGAAGTGACGCCGACAGATTGCAAACGAGACTGTAAACGCGGATAGTGCAAGACCTCGGACAACTCTTGCAACATTGCTTCAGTCATACAAATCTCGACACGTCCGGTTTCAGCCAAACGCAAGAGTTGCCAAGGCAGACCACGCCATAGCAATCCCGACACCCATATATTGTGTCTATGACGATGCGCACTATCGCTGCCGCCGTACTTCGTGAACGAGCGTATTGATTTCATCGATAGACATTGGCTCTTCATCCGGTGCCTGTGCAATCCGTTCCAGAATAGCTGGTGGAGTAGTCGCCCTTAGATCAATCAAATCATCTAACGTCAGATCAAGCCCCTTCGCAATCGCACCCAAAACATCGGTGCTGCCTCTGCGCTTTCCCGACTCCAACTGCGAGAGATACGGCACACTGATGTCGGCAACCTTCGCTAGTTGCGCCTGCGTCATCCCGCGATATTCCCGCCACACGCGAATAGGATTTTCGCCATCCAGGAGCGCGTTGACGACCTCAGCGGGGATCAGTTCTTCGCCATCCGCAATGGCTTGCATGGCAGCGTCGTAATCCCGGATGTCCTGCAACATCTCGGCATCTTCTAACAATTGCTCATAAGTCTTATACGGAAGGATCGCCCACTCAGGCTGTCCATCCTTCTCGATCACTTGCACGTTCATTGACGTATATCCCTCCTCTTGACCCCAACTTGAGCACCAAAATCACGAGTTGCGCATCTTCCACCTCGTAGATGACCCGCCAATCCCCCACCCGCAACCGGTAGCCGGAGCGGTTTTGCAACCTCGTCACGTTGTTATGTCGCACGTATGGATTTGCGGCAATGTCATCCAGCTTCTCGCGTACCAGTTTCGATACATTGCGCGGCAATTTGTGCAGCGTTTTGGCTGCTTCCTTGGTGTACACGATTCGATACATACGTCTATATTAGCACAGTGCCAACGAATTGTCAATAGAAAGTTATCTAAAAGCCAACACCCTTCACGCCATCACCGGTTCCAACACCTTCCGCAAGAACTGCCCTGTGTAGCTCTCCTCCACTTGCGCGACGGCCTCCGGCGGACCCTCCGCGATGATGTAGCCGCCGGCGTCCCCACCCTCCGGGCCGAGGTCGATGAGCCAGTCGGCGGTCTTGACCACGTCCATATTGTGCTCGATGACGATGACGGTGTTGCCCGCGTCGGTGAGCCGGTGCAGCACGTCCAGCAGCTTCTGGATGTCGGCGAAGTGCAGGCCCGTCGTCGGTTCGTCGAGGATGTAGACGGTGCGCCCGGTGGCGACGCGGCTCAGCTCCTTCGCCAGCTTCACGCGCTGCGCTTCGCCGCCGCTCAACGTCGTCGCCGCCTGCCCCAGCTTGATGTAGTCCAGCCCCACGTCGTGCAACGTCTGCAACTGCCGCGAGAGCTTCGGGTGATTGGCGAAGAAGTCCAGCGCCTCCTGCACGTCCATATCCAGCACCTCGGCGATGTTCTTGCCCTTGTAGCGGATCTGCAACGTCTCGCGGTTGAAGCGCGTGCCCTTGCACTCCTTGCACGTCACCCACACATCGGGCAGGAAGTGCATCTCGATGCGCCGCAAACCGTGCCCCTTGCACGCCTCGCAGCCTCCGTCTCCGCGAACAGTTGCCGGATCGCGTCGTACACACCGATGTACGTCGCCGGGTTCGAGCGCGGCGTGCGTCCAATCGGGTCTTGCGTGATGTCGATGACTTTGTCCAGGTGCTCCAGGCCCTCCAGCCGCGCGTAAGGGCCGGGGCGCGTCTCGGCGCGGTTGAGATCGCGGGCCAGCGCCGGGTACAGCGTCTCGGCAACGAGGCTGCTCTTGCCGCTGCCGCTCACGCCGGTGACACAGGTGAACACGCCGAGCGGGAAGCGCGCGTCCACCTCCTTGAGGTTGTGCAGCGTGGCTCCACAAAGCGTCAGGCTGCCGTTCTGCGGCGTGCGCCGCCCGCCGTTCGGCGATACCACCGCCAGTTCCCCGCTCAGATAGCGCCCGGTAAGGGATTGTGGATTCGCGGCGATGTCCTGCGGCGTCCCATCGGCCACCACACGCCCGCCGAGCACGCCCGCGCCCGGCCCCAGGTCGAGAATCCAGTCGGCGTCCATCATCGTCTCGTGATCGTGCTCGACCACGAGCACCGTGTTGCCCGCGGCCGACAAGGCCTCGAGCAGGTCCGCCAGGCGCGAGGTGTCGCGAGCGTGCAGGCCGATGGACGGCTCGTCGAGGATGTAGAGCACGCCCACCAACCCGCACCCGATCTGGCTCGCCAGCCGGATGCGCTGCGACTCGCCGCCGGAGAGCGACGGCGCGGACCGGTCCAACGTGAGGTAGTGCAGTCCCACGTTGAGCATAAACTGCAAGCGATCGCGGATCTCCTTGAGCACCTCACCGCCGATGGCGAACTGCTCATCGTCGAACTGCGTGTAAAGCGATTGCACCCAGGCGTGCGCTGCGTCGATAGGCATCGCGCTGACGTCCATAATGGACTTGCCGCCCACCAGCACGCCGCGCGCCTCGGAGCGCAGGCGCGCGCCGCCGCACGCGGTACACGGCTGCTCGCTCATAAAGCTGCCGTACCAGCGGCGCGTGTACTCGGATCGGGTCTGATGGAAGAGGCGATTGATATGAAAGACAATGCCCCGCGTGGGCCGGTTGCTCTCGTTCGACCACGAGCTATCCTGGCCTTCAGCGTGAAATTCAAAGTGTATTTTCTCGTCACCGGAGCCGTAGATGATCACATCGCGGAACGACTGCGGTAAATCCTGCCACGGCGTCTCCAAATCGATGCCGTAGTGCCGGGCGATAGACTGCAATTGATGAATTTGCCATTTACTGTTCTTCTTGCGGACGTTGCCATACCAGCGCAGCGCCCCGTCCATGATCGAAAGCATGGGATCGCCGATAATCAAGGCAGGGTCGACTTCCAGCTTCGTCCCCAAGCCGTTACATTCCGGGCACATGCCCAGCGGCGAGTTGAAGCTGAAGAGTTGCGGGCTGAGTTCCGGGAAGCTGATGCCGCAATGGGCGCAGGCGTGCTGTTCGCTGAGCAACAGCTCTTCGCCATCCACGATATCCACGACAACCATCCCCTCACCCGCACGCAGCGCCGTCTCCACCGAATCCATCAGCCGCGTGGTGAAGTCACGCCATAGATCGTCGCCGTCGCCGTTTACGCGCGCCGGGACGGCCAGCCGGTCCACGATCAGCTCGATCGTGTGGTTCTTCGTCTTCGCCAGCTTGATCTCGCGGTTCAACTCCACCGGCACGCCGTCGATGCGCGCGCGCGCGTAGCCCTCTTGCTTCGCCTGCGCCAGCACATCCACGTGCGTCCCCTTGCGCTGGCGAACGACGGGTGCGAGCAGTTGGAAGCGCGTCCCGCTGGGCAGCGCGGCAAGCTGGTCGGCGATCTGCTGCGCGTTCTGTGAGGCCACCTTGCGCCCGCACTGCGAGCAGTGCGGCTCCCCCACGCGGGCGAAGAGCACGCGCAGGTAATCCATCACCTCGGTGACGGTGCCCACCGTCGAGCGCGGATTCTTGCTCACCGCCTTCTGCTGGATCGCAATAGCGGGACTGAGGCCACCGATGAAGTCCACCTTCGGCTTCTCCATCTGCCCGAGGAACTGCCGCGCGAACGACGACAGGCTCTCGACGTAACGGCGCTGCCCCTCCGCGTAGATCGTGTCGAACGCCAGCGACGACTTGCCACTGCCTGAAACGCCGGTGAGCACCACCAGCTTGTTGCGCGGAATCGTCACGTCGATGTGTTTCAGATTGTGCTGCTGCGCACCGCGAATAACGATGAAACCAGGCTCCATAGTTCCCCCCAGGAGAAATCAGAAACGAGAAAGTAGAAATGAGAAGTGGGTAACGAGTGATGCGTGAACAGAAGTATCCAGCATCGAGTATCCAGCTTCCAGCAACAAGCGATTATACCACAAGATATGTATAGAACAAAGTTTCTACAGCTCTAGTGTAGCGGGGGAATATGACAAAGCGCGACATATAGCTATAAATAGCGTTCAGCCATCAGCTTTCAGCTATCAGAAAAGAGGTCGAAGACATAGGTGTGACAAATGATGTAGCATTGCACTATCACGATACTTTCAGACGCCCTAAAGCTAATAGCCGAAAGCTCTCAGCCTATTCAGCAAACTCGCGGAACACGACCAGCGAGGGCAACACGTGGCCGTCGAAATCGAAGAGCGCCTGGTTCTCCCAGGCGTTGCCGGACTGTGGATCGGCGGGATTCCAGCCGCAGCCTTTCAGCCCCAGCCACGCCGGTTCCCAATAGAACACCCCTGTGGCTCCCGGCGCATCCTTGACGACCTGCATAATGTCTCGCAGCCAGGCGGATTGACCTTCGACCGTCGCGGGATAGCCGTCGATGAGTTGATCCGCGCTGCTGATGATGTTGCCGTAGCCGTCCTGATTGTCCAACGTATAGGCGTATGCTGTTTCTACCACGATCAGTTTCTTGTCGTACCGCTGCGCGAGATCGGCGAGGTTGGCGGACAGGTCGCTCAAATCGCCGTGCCAGTAGCCGTAGAACGACAAGCCGATAACGTCGAATTCGACGCCCTCCGCGATGATGTTGTCGAACCACCAACGGTAGAGATCATTGTCCCCGCCCTTATCCAAGTGCAGCATAATTTTCGCATCGCATCCGGCATCCTTCACACCCGCAATCCCGGCCTTGAGCAGACCGACCAGCCGCGCGAACTGGTCAACAGAACCGTCCAGTTTGCCGTGATCCCAGAGCATACCGTTGGTAATCTCGTTACCGATCTGCACCATGTCAGGCGCCGCGCCCTGCTCGCGCAAGGCGGTGACGGCATCCTTCGTGTAACTGTAGACGGCATCCTTAAGCTGCTCGTAGTCATAATCCCACCACGCCAGGGGCTTGTACTGCTTGGCGGGATCCGCCCACGTATCGGAGTA
>JAKJAB010000003.1:18675-36171 GCA_022707725.1 Chloroflexota bacterium
GATCCGCGTCGCCATCCCTTTGACTTTCTCCAGGTTGTTGTAGCCGTTGGCGGGCGTGTGCCACAGCTTGAGCCGGACGTAGTTGACGCCATGATCGGCCAGAATCTCGAAGATGTCTTGCGCCTGCCCATCGGCGTTGTAGAAGACGCCGCCCTTATCTTCCACCTGGGGCAAGCTCGAAATATCCACACCTCTAATCTCCAAACCAGAGGCAGGCAACGCGGCTGTAGGTTGCGACGATGTCATATCCACCTCCTCCACTTGCTCTTGGACAGGGACAGGCGACGCGGTCACACTTTCCACAGTGGTCATAATCACCTTTTCCGGTTGTTCCTGAATTGTGCCGCGCGAACAACCGGCAACGCTCGAAGCAACCAGCGCGCCGGTCAAAAGGAAAACCGCCAGTTTTCTCAAGATGTGCATCACCTTCACCACGATTACATCGATGAAATGGAAAAATCTGCGTGAATCCGCGAAAATCAGCGTCCAATGAAACAGGTCCGGCAAAATTATAGCATCAAATTGACATTTCTCTATCCACTTCTACAATGCGCCCTATGATCACCATCCGGCCCGCAACCCTGGCTGACGCCGCCGCGATCAGCATTGTCCACTGTAGCACCGTGGATGAGTGGCGCGATCCATACACCCGCCAACCCACGGACGAAGCAACGCTGAATCTCTTCGGGCGCTGGTACAATGGCGGCGACTGGATGAGCGTCGAGACGTGCGCGATCCACCTCAACGGATTGCTGCTGCACGGCCATCTACCGCTTGTCGCCGAGGCTAATGGCGTCCTCGTCGGCGAGGCGGAGTACTACGTCAACCGCGAACCTGCACCCTTCGGGCCGCACCTGCACCTGTCGGTGCTCTACATCCACAAGGATTGGCAGGGACAAGGGATTGGGCGGGCATTGATCGAGGCCGGCGTGGGACACGCGCGCGCGCTTGGCTGCCACGCGCTGACCACACAGCCGGAGCCGGAGATGGCCGGCTTCTACCAGCGGCTGGATTTTCAACCGTGGCTACGCGCCAAAGAGATGCAAACGACGATTGGAGGAACATCCCCACTTCTCACGCACCTGTCCCAAAACAGCGGGCCTCCGGAGCATCTCGCGTTGCGCATCGGGCGGTATCAATGCGGCGTGCAAGGGTGGGAAACACTCTGGCCGTCGTTGGCGATCCCCGAACTGGCGGCGCTACGCCGCAACGTGTGGCACGGAAAACTCGATGAAATACCGGTTGTACTTGGGTTGCGCGAACAATTCCGCACCCCCACGCAGGCCGATGGCTATGCCTGGCTGCCCCCCAGCGCCTCACTGACGCCCGTGGTCGCCGCGCTGCGCTCATTGGCTACGTGTGAGGGTTACAGCGCCGTCGATCTCCTGCTGCCCGAAGACAGCCTGCCCGAATTACGAACCGCGTTCAAGCTAGACTACCAAACCACCGTCGATTTGTGGATAAAAAAGACCTGACAGAACATCTGTCAGGTCTTTTCCGTTTAATCCGTTCGATCCGTTGAGATTACTTCGCGTACTCCACCGCGCGCATCTCGCGGATGACCGTCACCTTGATCTGACCCGGATACTCCATCGTATCTTCGATCTTGCGAGCCACGTCGCGAGAGAGGCGCAGGGCGGCTAGATCGTCCACGTCGCCGGGTTTGACGACGATGCGCATCTCGCGCCCGGCCTGAATCGCGTAAGCCTCTTCGACGCCGGTGAAGGAGTGTGCGATGTCTTCCAACGCGCGGATGCGCTTGATGTAGTGCTCCAGGCTTTCGCGGCGAGCGCCAGGCCGCGCGCCGGAAATTGCGTCGGCAGTCTCGACGATGATCGCTTCCAGGCTCTGCTGCTCGGCTTCGTGGTGATGCGCCTCGATCGTGTTGACGACCGCCGCCGGGACGCCGTAACGGGCCGCCAGTTCCGCGCCGATGGTCGCGTGCGTACCTTCGACTTCGAAATCCACGGCCTTGCCAATGTCGTGCAGCAGGCCGCCCAAACGCGCCACATCGGTGTTCGCGCCCAATTCTGCCGCCAGCAAACTGGCGAGTTTGGCCGTCTCCACCGCGTGCGCTAACTGGTTCTGCCCATAACTGGTGCGGAAGTGCAATTTGCCCAGGAGCTTCATCAACTCAGGATGCAGCGGGGGGATTTCAGCCTCGTAGACCGCGCGTTCGGCCTGCTCTTTCATGATCTGATCGACCTCTTCGCGCGCCTTTTCCAGCAGCTTCTCGATGCGCGCCGGATGAATGCGACCATCGGCGACCAGGCGGTGCATCGCGCGGGCTGCGACTTCACGCTGGATGGGGTTGAAGGATGAGATGGTGATCATTTCAGGGCTGTCATCGACGATGATGTCGACGCCGGCTTTCTGTTCGAAGACGCGGATGTTGCGCCCACCGCGTCCAATGATGCGGCCCTTGAGTTCGTCGTTGGGGATTTCGAGCGTCTTGGTCGTCAGCTCGGCGACCTGCTCAGTGGCGATGCGCTGCACCACCACGGTCACGATTTCACGGGCGCGGCGCTCGGCTTCTTCGTGGGCGCGCATTTCCTCTTCGCGAATCACGCGAGCCATATCCTGACGGCTCTCTTCGGCCACCCGCTCCAAAAGCAGCTCACGAGCCTCGTCGGCGGAGAGATTCGATACGCGCTCTAATGCCTCGCGTTGCTCCTCCTCCAACTTCTCCAGGTCATTGGTCCGTTTGTCCAGCGCGCTTTGACGTTTGTTGAGCAGTTGCTCACGCTTGTCGATGCGATCCTGACGCGCATCCAACTGATCACGGCGACCCTGCAATCGCTCTTCCTCACGACGCAGCTTCTCGCCGCGACGGTCCATCTCCGCTTCGAGTTCAGTGCGTAATTTGAGCGCCTCGTCCTTCGCGTTGAGTACCGTATCGCGCGCCTGCTTCTCCGCTTCTTCCAAAAGCCGGGCGCGCATAGCCTCCAGGTTTCCCATTTCTTTCTGGTAATTTTCCTGGCGCATTCTGTAGCCGACAAAGCCGCCTACAGCCAACCCAAGGAGCAACAAAACGATGCCAATTATCCATTCCATGTCCAGTGTTCCTCGCTTTCTTCGGTATCAAGTTGGGAGAAGGGCTGTGTAGCGAGAACTTCCTGGATGATGTCCGGTGAGAATCCGCGCCGCATCAGGCGATCCCAGAGACGGCGGCGAAACTGATCAGGGGGTAGATGCGCCAGACGGCGAGCCTGCTCGGCAGCAACCTGCTGCGCGGCGGCGACCTCGTCGTATTCCGTCAACGTCATTTCGATCACGTTCGATGCAACGTCTTTCTGACGCAATTCCTGTACCAACATCCGCTTGCCTCGGGGACGAAAGCGGGCGCGATTGTCCGCCCAGTAACGCGCGAAAGCCTCGTCATCCACCAGGCCGACCGCCCGCAGACGGTGCAACACTTCGGCCACCGTCGCCTCGGCAAAGTCACTTTCCAACAAGTAACCCTGCACTTCGGCCTCGCTGCGTGGACGGAAAGAGAGATAGTTCAACGCCTTCTCGCGCGCGCGTTCCACTTCGTCAGCCAGCCGCAACGCCGCGATCTCGTCGTCCGTGAGGATCATCCCCACGCGCAAGTTCGCCGCAAGCAGCACAGCTAAACCAAAGGCAAAAACATCATCCAGATAAACGTTAACCCGGTCACTGGAATGTTTCTGGGGCTCCAGCGCCGTAATCCGTCCAGCCATTTGCCCTTCCATATAAACAGAAAACGGCCATGGCAGAACACGCCATAGCCGCCTGACGAGCTAAGCAAATTGAGACAAGTACGCTTCCAAGCACCGCCAACCGCTAAGGTTGGCACGCGAAACCATTTATGCTCTTCGGCCTACCGATTTCAACGATATTCCCCAAACCGAGCCTTGGGAAGTCATGGCCTTCCCGCTTGGGATCCTAGTCATGGCTAAACTACAACGCATCTACCGTCAGGGCGTACCAATCGCCCCGTCACTTCCTGGCGGGACAAAGCCCCGCCGATCCCGGAATCACTCCGGGGTACACCATAGCATCAGTTCATACAACGCATCCTACAGATGCGATAAAACAATCTCACCTATCTATTTTACCAGAATTCCGAGAATAGGGAAATGGTTATCGTCATAAAGAGCGGTCAGCATTCAGCCGGCAGCGTTCAGCTTCAGCATCGACCTGAAGTGCGGCGACGAACAACAGCGACGAGAGACGGTTGAGATAGGCCAGATTCGCCGCACCGATACCCGGCTCAGCCTCGGCGAGCGCCACGACGCGGCGTTCGGCCCAGCGAACGGCGGTGCGCGCCACGTGCAAGGCCGCACCGGGAACGGAATCGCCGGGCAATACGAACGCGCGCAAGGGCGGCAGCTCCGCTTCGAATTCGGCGATGCGCGCTTCGAGCCACGCCAGATCGTCCACACCCGGACCGGGATAGCGCCCACGGGCTTCCGGCGTCGCCGAGAGGTGCGCCATCAGGCCGACGAAATGCTCCTGCACGGTCCGCAACATAGCCTTGAGCGTGGCATCGTCTACCAGCGCGCGTGCCAAGCCGATCGCAGACGTGGCCTCATCCACCGCGCCGACGGCCTCCAGCAGCGAGCCGCTTTTGGCAAGCCGTGCCTCCCCACCCAACCGGGCCGTTTCGCCACGATCGCCCCTTGCCGTGTAGAATTTAGAATGAGTCATCGTGATATCCTCCAATCAATCACGGAAATGGTAGTATACTTCCCCCAAAATACCAGCCATTAAGGTCGTTACAGTCCTTTGACCTTTTGACCACACGACTAAGGACTATCTGACGGTTCTCAGGAGCATACCTATGAGTTTTCACATCCGGGATCGCTATCTCTACTGCGAAGGGATCAACGTCAAGGACCTGCAAAACGCGGTTCAGAACAGTCCCTTCTACCTCTACAGCGCCGCGCAACTCCGGGCCAACGTCGCCGCCTACGCCGAGGCGCTTGCCGGCCTGCCGGCGCGCATTTCTTACGCGGTCAAAGCCAACGGCAATCTCACCCTGCTCCGAATCCTGCGCAATCTGGGCTGCGGCGCGACATTGGTGAGCGGCAACGAGCTGCGGCTGGCGCTGCTCGCCGGGTTCGATCCGGCGGATATGATGTTCAACGGGAACGGTAAACGGCGGGACGAGGTGGCACTCGCGGTGCAGCACGGCGTGACCGTCAATATCGACAGCGAATTCGACCTGGAACACATCGCCGCGGCGTCACACGCCGCAGCCGCCCGCGGCGCCGCCAGGCCCGTCGATGTGCTGCTGCGCGTCAACCCGGACATCCGACCGGACGTACATCCCTACGTCGCCACGGGGATGCGCGATTCCAAGTTCGGCATCCGCGCCGAGCAATTGCCGTGGTTCCTCGACCGACTGAAGGGCGAGCCGCTCCTGCGCCTGGTCGGCCTGCATTGCCACCTCGGTTCGACGATCAAGGATGTGCAAGTTTTCCACGATGCGACTATTCTGATGGGCGATCTCACCAGTTCCATCCGACAACAAGGATTCGAGCTGCGCTACCTGAACCTGGGCGGCGGCCTGGGCATCGATTACGAGCGCACAGGGGAAATGCCCACACCGCAGGCGTTGCTCGACGCGCTGCGCGGACAACTGCCTGACGACCTCACGCTGATCGTCGAGCCGGGACGCAGCATCGTCGGCAACGCGGGTGTACTGATCTGCTGCGTGACCGGCGTGAAGCGCAATGGCGATAAGCACTTCATCGTCACCGATGGCAGTATGGCGGCGCTCATACGCCCGGCCCTCTACAGCGCATACCACCAAATCGGCTTTGTCGAACCGGTGAATGGAGAACCGCGCGTTTTCGACATCGTCGGCCCGGTGTGCGAATCCGCCGACTTCCTGGGCAAGGCACGCATGCTGCCCACACCCCACGAGGACACCGGACTGGTCGTTTACGACGCGGGTGCTTACGGCTACGCGATGAGTTCGAGCTACAACCTGCAACTACGTCCTGCCGAATATCTAGTCGATGGCGACCGGGTGATGCAAATCCGCCGCGCCGAGACGTTCGAGGATGTGGCGTTGGCGCAGTCACCCCTTTCCGTTATAATGCCGCAGTAGACGCGGTTTCCATACCGCATGTTTGATCTGACGCGCTATGGAAAGCGCGACTACAGATTACTTTTATACGAAGCAGGTGAACTATGCGCCGGGAGTATCCCATTTTGGAATTCGACCCCACCCGCGAGGCGATTATCGAGCCGAGCCGGCTGATCCCCCGCCTTGACGTACCCGAACATTGTGTAATCTGCTTCTTCCAGGATGTGCTCACCGAGTTGGTAGAGTCAGGCCGCGCCACACACATTATCGATGGACGTTCGGAGATGGGCCGCCATCCGCTCTACGAGATCGAGGTGGATGGGCGGCGGGTGGCATTCTTTCATCCCGGCGTCGGCGCGCCGTTGGCGGCCGGGCTGCTCGAAGAGACGATCGCGCGCGGTTGCCGCACGTTCATCGCTTGCGGAGGCGCGGGCGTGCTGAACAGCGACATCGCCGTCGGACACATCGTCGTCCCCAACGCGGCGGTGCGTGACGAGGGCGTCTCGTACCACTACATACCGCCATCCCGCGAAGCCCGCCCTTCCCCGCACGCGCTCGCCGCCATCGAGCGCGTGCTCGAACGCCACAAGCTGCCCTACGTCGTCGGCAAGACGTGGACGACCGATGCCTTCTACCGCGAGACGCCCGGCAAGGTCAACATGCGTCGCGAGGAAGGTTGCCTGACGGTGGAGATGGAAGCCGCCGCGTTTTTCGCCGTGGCCCAGTTTCGCGGCGTGACTTTCGGCCAACTGCTCTACGGCGGCGACGATCTCGGCGGCGAGGCGTGGGATGACCGCGATTGGGTCAGTCACAGTTCGGTGCGGGAGAAGCTCTTCTGGTTGGCGGCGGAAGCCTGCCTGGAGGTCGAGGGATGAAAAATATCTGCGTCTACTGTTCGTCGAGCGACGCCGTCGCTCCGATCTACCTGGAGGCGGCGCGCGCGTTGGGCGCGCAGATGGCCGCGCGCGGCGATACGCTGATCTACGGCGGCGCGAACCTCGGCTTGATGGGCGCGCTCGCGCGGGCCGTTCACGCCGGTGGTGGGTGCGTCGTCGGCGTGATCCCGCAGGCTTTGCAGGCACGCGGCATCGCCTATGCCATCGCCGACGAGGTCATCATCACCCCGGACTTGCGCGAGCGCAAAGCGACGATGGAAGCGCGCGCCGACGCCTTCATCGCCCTGCCCGGCGGCCTCGGCACGTTGGAGGAACTGCTGGAAGTCCTCACGTTGCGCCAACTACAGGTGCACACCAAGCCCATAGTCCTGCTGAACACGGCGAACTACTACGCGCCGTTGTTCGCGCTCTTCGCCCACCTCTACCGCGAGCGATTTGCCAAGCCCTTCGAGAATCTGTATCACGTTGTGGGCGATGTCGAAGGCATTTTCGACTATTTGGACGCCTACGAACCGTTCCTGGCGCCGAGCAAATGGTTCGCGCCGGAGGAAAGATGATTGATCTCCTGGAATTACAACACGCCATTTATGAGAACAAAGTCAACCGGGGCTTCAATGTCACCGACGTAGGGAAAGAAATCGTACTGATGGTCGAAGAATTGGGTGAACTGGCCCACGCTTACAAGAACAGCGATAAACTACCTGCGGCCAACATCAGCCACAAAGATGAGATGGTGGATGCCGCAGGCGGTTTGGTGATCTACTGCCTGGGGCTGTGTGAGATGTTCGGGGTGGACAGCGAAATCGTGCTACATACGATCGTCGAGAACAATCGCATCCGCACGCATACTGGCCGGATGTAAAGAGTGCTTTTCACAAGAAAATCCCCCGACTTGCTCAAGTCGGAGGATATATCCAGAGAGAATACCCCCATCTGGATTCGAACCAGAAACCTAGAGATTAGAAGTCTCTCGCACTATCCATTTGTGCTATGGGGGCGTGGATAAGCATAAGCTTTTGGCTACTCAATCACCGGGCGCAAGCCCTTACGGACGGTACTACCCGAAAGCACCCTCAGCACCTGCTCCGACGTATGCCCCACCAGTGGCGCTAACGCGCGCGGCGTGAGTGGATGGTTGCCGTTGCTCAAGAAAACGCGGAAGATCGCCTCGAGCAGGGTCGGTGCTTGCATGATGTAACCGGGATCCTTGCTGCACCGTGTGGCAATCAGATATTGCAGACCCTCAACCTGCTGAACCTCACCGGTTTCCCAGTCGATCAAGTCAATCCTGTCCCCAAGACGTTGTCCGGCGTAGAGTTCGCGCAATTCCGGCGAGAGATGCTGCAGCAATTGCACGTTCAAGTCAAGGCCCTGCTCTGTCCACCAATTGTAGTCGATGTGAAACGGTGTGTCCAATGCTGGCTTGATAAAGCGCGCCAAAACGGGAACAGGGGGTAATGTCGGCATTAGCTCTCTCCTCGATAAGCCCAATAGTTATCCCCCAGCGACACGTACCGCGACGACGTCGCCAACACAGCGAGCATCGGCGCCGGGGGAACGCGCCGCAACAGGTTCAATACACTGTACAGCGTCATCGCATGGACGGCGCGCTGCAAACTCAAACCGGCCAAACCGTTGAAAATCTGCTCCAGCAAGCTCTCCAGCGACACCCGCTGAAGTTGCTGCGCCAGCGCATCCACCGCGTTGGGATCCGGCACGGCAACCGTCGCCAGTTCGTCGAACTCACACGCCACCGGGATGCGCGTCACCTCGAACAGAACCTGCCCGCTTTCGGTCGTCACAGTGCGCAGCCACTCGCGGCGCTTGGATTTGATCGTGCGCAGATTCACTTGAATAACGCCTGGTTCATCGCCGCGTGCAAGATCGACGAAGACACCCACGCTGGCGCCAAGCCTTTTATACCATTCGGCCAAACCGTAGACGTAGCGACCACTGCGCACCACCCAGCCAGGGAAGGTCTGTTTGGTCGTCATGTCCATAAACGTGAAGCGGATGCGATCGGTCACCCGCGCGGTGGGGAAAAGCTGCGCCACCTGCGGCGACAACGGGAGCGTACCGCTACGCCAATGCGGATAGTTGAGCACCACGGTCACCGTATCGGCGGGTTGAACGGGGTACTGAATATCCGACCACTCGTCATCTATCTGACGTTCCAAGGCCAGCATCGTCTCTTCTAACAGACTGCGGTTGTAAGGGATGGGCATATAGCGCAACGGCTGCGGCACTTCGAGCACGCCCTGTGGCTCCATCTGCCGGAGGTGCCACAGCGCATAGCCTGCTGGCCCCACTTCGTCAAAACGCCGGTCGTGCAGCAGGGCGTATTCGAGCGAGAAGAGCTGCAAGGGTCGCGAAATTTCTGTCGGGACTTCCATCTCGGCGAGTAGTTCATCCGTGCGCAGCGGACCACCACCTGCCATATCCAGCAACGCCTCAGCGATATTCAACTGCCCGGCCGGGATATCCATCACCAGATCGCGCAAGAACCACTGCTCCCCCACGCTGAGGAATTGCACGTTCTTCTCTAACGCCGAACGCAGCACCGCCTTGATCTTTTCGCCGTGACGGCTGTAGATTTCATCTGGAGCCACGTTCTTGGAAGGCAAATAGGTGGCCTGGTTCAATGGATGATCGCGCATCAACGCCGCCGTAAACTCGCGTATGGTTCCGCTTTCCATCCGCACTTTGATGACAAAGAATGCATCGTACTCGGGGTTATGGCCGGGTCGCACCTCAATCACTTCGCCCAACAGGTTGTTGAGATGCGGGAAAATGATCTTTTCGCCGACGGTGTAACTGTCTCCGGGACGATAGATGCTGCCCTGGGCCAAAGTATCCTCGATCAACGCCACCATCTGCTGGTGACGCGCGCGGATGACTTCTTGCGCCAACTGGTCGATGGTTTGGGGACGCTCCGTCTCGACAAGAAAGTTGGTGATATACTCCAGATCATTTGGTAAGATGGAGAACTGTTCCCAATATTGGTCATTCTGCACGGTACTACTCATAAGCCTCTCGATTCCTGTATGCTGACTATCAAACGTTTTGATTATACCAGGAATACAGGGGTTTGACAAATATCCTTTTTTAACGAAACTATCGTTGGATATTAAATTTTGGATTTTGGACTGTTACTTGGCGGAGGGGAGAACTATGGCGCAAAAGGAAAAACACACCGGATTGGTCACGGTCTACGTCGCCCAGGGAATATTGCGCGCCATGGTGGTGCGTGGCGCACTGGAAACTGCCGGGATTCCGGTCATCCTCACTTATGAATCGGTGGGACCGGTGATCGGGCTGACCGTGGACGGCATCGGGCGAGTCGAAGTGCGCGTGCCGTTGGAATGGGAGGCCGAGGCGCGGGATTTGCTCGATGCGCAGCCGCGTACCGGTGAGGCCTACGGCGTCCCGGAGAACGACGAAGCGGATGATTGAGCGTGTTACGGTTGTCGGCGGCGGGCTGGCCGGGAGCGAGGCCGCCTGGCAAGTGGCCTGCCGCGACATCCCCGTGCGGCTGTACGAGATGCGGCCACACACGTCCACGCCCGCGCACACCGGTGGCGACCTCGCTGAACTGGTGTGCTCCAATTCACTCGGCTCCGATCTGCCGGACCGGGCACCTGGACTGCTCAAGGCGGAACTGCGCCGGCTTGGGTCATTACTGATCGAAGTCGCCGATGCGCAGCGTGTCCCCGCCGGCGGCGCGCTTGCCGTAGACCGCGAGGGCTTCGCGGCAGAAGTCACGCAGCGCATCACAGTTCATCCGCGCATCACCCTCATTCGCGAGGAGGCGACGGCGCTGCCGGAGGGGCTGGCGATCATTGCCAGCGGGCCACTCACGGCAGACCGGCTCGCAGCGGCCATCCGCGAACATACGGGCAGCGCCGCGCTCGCCTTCTACGACGCCATCGCCCCCATCGTCGAGATCGACTCCATCAATTTCGACGTCGCCTTCCGTGCCTCGCGCTACGGTCGGGGTGAAGCGGACGAGGGTGACTACATCAATTGTCCGCTGGACGAAGAGGCATATCACCGCTTTATTGCGGCTTTGCTCAGCGCAGAACGCATCCCCTTGCGCGATTTCGAACGCGACGATCCGCACTTCTTCGAAGCGTGCCTGCCGGTTGAAGTGCTGGCGGCGCGCGGGCCACAGGCGCTGGCCTTCGGGCCGCTGCGCCCCGTTGGCTTACACGATCCACACACTGGACGGCGACCTTATGCTGTCGTCCAACTGCGACAGGATAACGCTGCCGGGACGCTCTACAACCTGGTCGGGTTCCAGACCAATCTCAAGTACGGCGAACAGGAACGCGTGTTGCGGCTGATCCCCGGTTTGGAAAACGCGCGCTTCGTGCGCTACGGGTCGATGCACCGCAACACGTACCTCAACGCGCCCGCGCTGTTGGCCCCCACGCTCCAAATGCGCGTCCAGCCGAACCTGTTCTTCGCCGGGCAGATTGCCGGATTGGAGGGTTACGCGGGGAACATCGCCGGGGGATGGCTGGCCGGGGTGAATGTGGCGCGGCTGGCGCGCGGGCTGCCCTTGCTCACGCCCCCGCCAGAAACGATGATCGGCGCGCTGATGCACTACATCACACGCGCCGATCCGGCCACGTTCCAACCGATGAAAGCCAACTTCGGCCTGCTGCCGCCGCTCGACACACGCACGCGCGGCAAACGTGCCCGCGGCGCCGCCCACGCTGAACGCGCGCTAGCCTGCCTGGAGCAGTGGAGCGCCAAACATCACCCACTGTGACCACCCCCGCCGTGGCCAATCTCCGACCGCGCCACCCCAAGCTCAAGCCCGGGCGAGCACGGTCAGGAGACTGGCCCGAGCATAACGCTCTAGGATTCCGGACGCTCGCCCAACGCCAACGGCAGCGTCAGTTCCTTGCCATCGCGCAGCACCGTGACCTGAATCGTCTCACCGGGGCGGGTATTCGTCTCCAGATAGGCGATCAACTTACTCGAGCTGGTAATTACGACGCCGTCAATCGCCACGATGACGTCACCGCCAACCATGATGTTCCCATACGGCGTGCTGACGCTGCGGTTGCCACCTCGCAACCCCGCTTTAGCGGCCGGCGTATTCGATTCCACGTTCAAAATGAGCACCCCCCGGTCGGGAACCTCGGCGCCCAATTCGGCGAAGGAGGCCGCTAACTGTTTGCTCAAGCTGACGGGGAAAAAGCGCACACCCATCCACGGATGACGGTAGCGACCCTCGCTGATCAGTTCAGGTACAACCCGCTGCACGGTATTGGCCGGGATGGCAAAGCCGATGCCGGCGTTCGCCTGGCTGGGGCTGACGATCTGCGCGTTCACGCCGATCACCCGCCCCTGGAGATCGAGCAGCGGACCGCCGGAATTGCCGGGATTGATAGCCGCGTCGGTCTGGATGGCCTCGCCGATGTAGCGTCCGTCCGGACTTTCGATGACCCGCCCCAGGCTGCTGATCACGCCGAATGTTACCGTTTGACCCAGGCCGAAGGGGTTGCCGATCGCCACTACAAACTGCCCCACGCGGATCACATCCGAATCGCCCAGCGGGACGGGACGCAGCGGGTAATCTCCAGCGTCAATCTTGATCACCGCCAGATCATACGTGGAATCTGAGCCGACAACGGTTCCGGCAAAGGTAGCGCCATCAGCAAACGTGACCTGAATCTCCTGGGCGTTCTCGATCACGTGATAGTTAGTGACGATGCGTCCTTGCGCATCATAGACAAAGCCGGACCCGCTGCCCTCGCGGGGAACGGCGTTGAAGAAGTAATCATAGCCTATGGAGGTGACGGAGATGTTGACCACCGCATCGCCCACTGCACTGTAGACTGCCTCCACCTGCGTCTCCAATTGCGTGATCGCGCCATCCGGCGGCGCAACGGCCCACGACGTCGGCGTTGGCAAGGCAGAGGTCGTCGCCTCCACAAGCGGCGTTGGGGTGACTGCGGTGGGCGTCAACGTCTGCAAAGCGAGGCAGCCAAGCGATGTCGCCAGTAGCAACGAAATACTGACCATTACGTAGAGTTTTCGCTTCATCGTCCCTCCTCTCAATGGGGATTAGGAATCAGGAATTGGGGATCAGGAATCAGTCCCCTAATCCCCAATCCCCAGTTACCGTTACCCACTTATGGCACCAGGAAAACCGGGCAGCGCGCGTAGCGCAGTACCTCGGTGCTGACGTCGCCCAGCAGAATATCGGTCACATTGGACGGCCCGCGCGTTCCCAGGACGATCAACGACGCCTTCTCATCCTGCGCCGTCTCCAGGATCGTTTTAGCAGGGGCGCCCGACTGGATGACCCCCACCGCCAAAATGCCGGATTTCTGGAGATGCTCGACCGTGTCGTTGACCACTTCCTGAGCCACTGCCTCCAGTTGTTGCAGCAACAGCTCGTAACCCTGGGTTGCCAGGTAACGCTCCGGCGGTTCGTAGACGTGCAAAACCACGACTTCGGCGCTCTCCGTTCGCGCGATGTGTTCCAGATACAACAACGCGCGTTCCGCAGCCGGTGTGGCGTTATGCGCAAAGAGTATGCGTTTGAACATTGTATCAGTCCTCCTTCAAGAACAAACTACGAATCTACACCAATCCTCAAAAATGGGAAGAAGATCAGTGAAGATTCGTGGTAAAAATGCGCCTTCAAGCGCCGACGCGCAGGGCGCGCAGGTTCTGGAACAATTCGCGTTCCTGCGCGGTGAGGTGCACGGGCAATTTGACCTCTACCACGGCATACAGGTCACCGCGCTCTTTTGGCCGGTTCAGGACAGGCATCCCTTTTCCACGCAGGCGGAACTTGGCACCATTCTGCGTTTCCGGGGGAATGCGCAACATGACCGAGCGCCCGTCCGGCGTGGGAACGGCGATCTCGCCGCCCAGGATAGCCAAGTACAAATCCACCGGGACGGCGGTTTCCAGGTCTTCACCGCGCCGCTGGAACTGAGCGTGCGGTAAGACTCCGATGTGCAGGTACAGATTGCCGGCCGGACCGCCGCCTGATCCCGGCGCACCCTTGCCCTCAACCCGAACGCGTGTGCCGGTATCCGCGCCCGCTGGGATATTGACCTCGATGCGCTTGTCACCAATCTGCAGAAGGCGCGTTGTGCCCTGGTAGGCTTCTGCAAACGTGATCTCCACAGGCTGCTCGTAGTCCTGCCCGCGCCGCGAACGCTGTTGTCGCGCCCCACCGCCAAACAGATCGCCGTAGCCAGCCCCACCGCCGAAGAGCTGCTGGAAGAAATCGGAGAACGGGCTGTCCTGCCCAAACAGATCGCCGATGTCCCTGGTGGTGTACTGGCGCTGGCCCGGTTGGCGACCGGCCCACTGCTGCCAGAAATCGTCGGCTTGCCCGCCACCTTGCTGGAACGTTTTATACTCGCTGCCGAACTGGTCGTATAGCTTGCGCTTTTCGGGATCGGAGAGCACTTCGTAAGCTTCGTTGACCTCCTTGAACTTCTCCTCCGCCGATTTGTCACCGGGATTCATATCCGGATGATGCTTACGCGCCAGCTTACGGTAGGCATTTTTGATATCTTTCTCATTCGCGTTTTTGGGAACCCCTAGAACGCCGTAATAATCCTTGTACTCCATGGCTGTTCCTCGAATCAAACAGTTACAAGTCAGTTAATCCGTTAAAATCCGTTCAATCCGTTGACAAGAGAACTGCGCGCCCAAATCCAGGCGTTACCGCTTGGCGACGATGACCCGCGCCGGGCGCAAGACCTGCTCGCCTATGCGATAGCCTTTCTGCTCCTCGTCGATCACCCGCATTTCCTCGCGCTGACCATCCGTGGCGGGAACCATCGCAACGGCTTCATGCAGCAGCGGGTCGAATGGCGCGCCCACCGCAACGAACGGTTCTACGCCTTCAAGACGCAACACCTTCATAAATTCGTCATACACGACCTGGATACTTTGATGATGCGGGTTGTCCCGTTGCAGATGCGCGATGATCCTTTCCAGGTTGTCCGGCACGGTGAGAAAGGCCGTCAGCAGACGTTTGCGTTCTAGTGTGGTTTGCTCTTCAGCCAGACGCTGCTGACGTTTGCGATAATTGTCCATCTCCGCGCGCAGCCGCAATGCTATGTCGCGCCAGTCCACCGTTTCTTCACCCGCCGTCACGTCCGGTTCGGAAAGTGGTCGCACTTCGGCCGGAACGGCTTCGCCAGAGACAGTTTCCGTGCTTGCACGGACGGCATCCACGTTTGCGCGATCGGCTTCGCCGGGTCGCCGCACCGGAATACGTTGTTGTTTTTTAGCTGCGTTCATACTCAATCCTCACTATAAAAAAGGGGTGACCCCATGGCCACCCCCACCCTTTGCAGGAGTCAGTATCTCCTGACCTCATATGTTGAGGAGGCTGATCACTAAACCTCGCGGAATTCGCCATCCACCACGTCGGGGCCTTCGGGCTGCGGGCCGTCCTGCGGGCCGTGTCCAAAGCCAGGGCCGACGTGCGGGCCAGGCATATCGGGGCCGGGACCGCCGGGGCTGCCGTAAGCCTGCTCGCCCAATTTCATCGCGGCTTGCCGCAACTCGTCCATCTTGCGGCGGATCAACGCCGCGTCTTCGCTGCTGTCCTTCACTTGGCGCAGATCGTTGATCATGCCTTCCAACTGACCGCGCAGGTCACCGGGGACTTTCTCACCCAGATCGCTCAGGGTTTTTTCCATCTGGTAGCACATCTGGTCGGCCTGGTTGCGGGCGTCGACCAACTCCTGGCGCTTCTTGTCCTCTTCGGAGTGCAGCTTGGCCTCTTCGACCAGCCGGTCCACTTCAGCCGGGTTCAGGTTGGTGCTGGCGGTGATGGTGATGCGTTGCTCGCGCCCGGTGGCCTTATCCTTCGCGTTGACGTTCAGGATGCCGTTCGCGTCGATGTCGAAGGTCACTTCGACCTGCGGGATGCCCCGCGGCGCGGGCGGGATGCCGTCGAGCCGGAACTGGCCGAGCAACATATTGTAGCCCGCCATCGGGCGCTCGCCCTGGTAAACCTTGATATCTACGGCAGTCTGGCCGTCTTCAGCGGTCGTGTAGATCTCACTCTTGCGCACCGGCACCGTCGTGTTGCGGGGGATCATCACTGTCATCCGCCCGCCGAGCGTCTCGACGCCCAGCGAGAGCGGGGTCACGTCGAGCAGCAGGATGTCGGTCACATCACCACCCAACACGCCACCCTGAATGGCCGCACCCACCGCGACAACCTCATCCGGATTGACGCCTTTGTGCGGTTCCTTGCCGCCAGTCAGGTTGCGCACCAATTCCTGGATCATCGGCATACGGGTTGCTCCGCCGACGAGCACCACTTCATCCAGTTTGCCGGCCGACAGCTTGGCGTCTTTCAGCGCCTGCTCGAAGGGCACGCGACAGCGATCAACCAGGTCACGGGTGATCTGTTCGAACGTCGCGCGCGTCAGTCGGATTTGCAGGTGCTTCGGGCCGGTCGCGTCGGCGGTGATGTACGGCAGGTTGACCTCGGTTTCCATCATCGTGGACAATTCGATCTTGGCCTTCTCCGCCGCCTCGCGCAGACGTTGCATTGCCTGGCGATCCTGCGCCAGATCGATGCCCTGCTGCTTCTTGAATTCGGCCAGCAGCCAACGCACCACGCGCTCGTCCCAGTCGTCGCCGCCCAGATGCGTGTCGCCGTTGGTGGATTTGACCTCGATCAAGCCCTCGCCCACTTCGAGAATCGACACGTCGAACGTACCGCCGCCCAGGTCGAAGACGAGGATTGTCTCATCGACGTTCTTATCGAGGCCGTAGGCCAGCGCCGCCGCTGTCGGTTCGTTGATGATGCGCTTCACCTCAAGCCCGGCAATCTGGCCGGCGTCTTTGGTGGCCTGGCGCTGGCTGTCGTTGAAATACGCGGGGACGGTGATGACAGCTTGCGTCACCGGTTCGCCCAGATATGCCTCGGCGTCCTTCTTCAGCTTTTGCAGAATCATCGCCGAGATTTCTTGCGGGGTGTAATCCTTGTTTGTGACCGGAATCTGCACACGCGCGTCGTTCTGCGCCCCGGCGATAATCGCGTAGGGCACCATTTCGCGCGTGACCTGCACTTCTTTTTCATCGGCGCGGCGGCCCATCAACCGCTTCACCGAGTAGACGGTGTTTTCCGAGTTGACCACCGCCTGGCGTTTCGCGGGCACGCCAACCAGCCGCTCGTTGTTCTTCGTAAATGCGACGACCGATGGGCACAACCGCCCGCCTTCCGCCGTGGGGATGACGGTCACTTGCCCGCCTTCCATAATCGCCACCGCGGAATTTGTCGTCCCGAGATCGATACCTACAATTTTGCTCATTTTCCACCTCCAGAGTCTATCTGCATTATTCCGACTCTGAGTATACCCGGAAAGTATTTGAAAAGCATTAGCGCAACATAAGAATTAGCTAGATATTAACACGCGACCTTCCAGTGGTGGGACGGATAGTGTCAGTGCGCCGCCATTCACCGGCAACGCAGCTTCAGTCCAGGCCTCGGTGAAGATGGCGTCCGGCGGTGTGAGGTTTTCCATACGCAGCGTC
>JAKJAB010000400.1 GCA_022707725.1 Chloroflexota bacterium
AAGCTTCACGAATCCTCACTAATTTTTCTATTCGCGGCGATTAGCGTAGATTCGTGGTTTATCTTTTGAGGAGTCAACTATGCAGATCGATGAGGTTGTGGAGAAGCTGGGATGGACGGCGCTGGTTGGGGCGGACAACCTGAAAGCTGACGTGACCGGGGGTTACGTGGCGGACTTGCTGAGTTGCGTGATTGCCGGCGCGAAGCCCGGCGACCTGTGGGTAACGCTGCAAACCCACGTCAACATCGTCGCCGTGGCGGCGCTCAAAGAAGTGGCGGAGAACGCCGTCGTTCCCGAAGCGACGCTGGAAAAGGCGAAGCAGCAGGGCGTGGTGATGCTGTCCAGCCCGCAGCCTGTCTACGAAACCGTCAAGCAATTGGTCGCGCTCGGTCTCTGAGCCTGGCGAAGGTTTCTCGCTCCTAACCTTCGCCAGGATAATGGAGTATGACGATGCGTGAACCGTCGCGGCGCGAGTATCACGTCGATCTGCACATTCACACTGTCCTGTCGGCCTGTGCTGAAGTGGAGATGATCCCCCCTTTGATCGTCGAAGAGGCGCTCCAAAAGGGCTTGCACGTCATCGCCATCACCGATCACAACGCCACGGGCAACGTCGCCGCGGTGATGGAGGCCGCAGTGGGAACAGGGGTGGCTGTCCTGCCGGGGATGGAGCTGCTCACCCAGGAAGAAGTGGATGTGCTGTGCATCTTCGACACGCTGGAGCAGACGCGGGCGTGGCAGGCGCAAGTGGACGGCTGGCTGCTGCCGCTGGATAACGACGCCGCACACTTTGGCCCGCAGTTTTTGGTCGATGCCACCGGCGATTTTGTGGGCGAGGATACGCGGATGCGCAAAGCCCCGGCCAGGGTAGGCATCGAAGAGGCCGCGCGTGCTGTCCACACTCTCGGCGGCCTGGTGATTCCCGCCCACGTGGAGCGCGATGTCTACGGCTTGCTGTACGTCCTCGGCTTCTGGCCGCCCGACCTGGAGGCCGACGCCGCCGAAGTCTCACACAATATGCGTCCCAGCCAGGCTTACGCGCAGTACCCTTCGCTGAAAAACGTTCCCATCATCTCCAACTCTGACGCGCACTTTCTGGATTGGATTGGCAACACGCGTACGGTATTTCGGCTGGGGGCCACTCCGTCGGTTGCGTCACTGCGGGCGGCGCTGCAACAGGGAGCAGAACAGGGATTTTACGTCCCGTAAGCCAACCTGCTCACCGTCACCGCCAAGCCCCAGAGCATCGACATCGCCCTCGGCGTAGAGTCCTGGTTTTTCAATCTGGGCGAGGATCAGGCAAACCCCGCGCAACAATTTGCGGTCTACTGAGTGTCGGTAACTATTCAGCCTTGAGGTGGGACGCACTTAGCTGAACCAAAAACGGCAATTTTGCGCTTCCTACTGTCATTGCAGGCGTAAAAGTGCGTCCCACCTGAATAGTTACTTTTTTTCTATTCAACTATGGACGAGTAAAATTGACAAGGAGACAACTATGATCAAGATTTTGACCAACCACATCGGTTACGATTCACATGGCCCCAAGCACGCTGTCGTTTTGTGTGACGAATCCGACCGCCCGACGGCGTTCCAGGTACACAAGTACGACACCGGAGAACAAGTCCTGTCGGGGACGCCCAAAAAGGTCGGGCCGGTACACAAATGGCGCAACTGGTATTTCTGGACGATAGATTTCGACGCCGTCGCCGAGGAAGGCGAGTACGTGATCAAGTGCGTCACGCCAGAAGGGACGACCACCTCGTTCCCGTTTATGGTGCGCCCAAACGTTCTGGAACGGCACGCGCTCTCGAATACCCTGTGGTATCTCAAAGGCCAGCGCTGCTCCGGCCTGCTCGACAAGGCCGACCGGCAGGTCAAGTTCTTTGGCCCGCGCGCCGGCGAAGTGATAGACGCCCACGGCGGTTGGTACGACGCTACCGGCGACTACGGCAAGCACCTTTCGCAGTTGTGCTTTGCCAGCTACTTCAACACGCAGCAGATCCCGCTCACGGCGTGGGCGATGTTCAGAGCTTACCAGGCGTTGGATGAGCGCCAGGACCCCAACTTCCGGCAGTACAAGCGCCGCTTGCTCGACGAGGGACTGTTCGGCGCTGATTACCTGGTGCGGATACACAAGCCGGGCGGTTCGTTCTACATCACCGTATCGGGACCTGGGCCGGAGAAAAAGCCAGAAGACCGGCGCATAGCGCCGGTTCACGGACGCTTTATGCTCTCGACGGAAGAAGAACGGGACAAAACGTACACGCTCGAAGACCCTGAAAACGCCCAGTTGGCCCTGTACGAAGTAAGCTACCGCTCCGGCGGCGGCGTCGCAGTGGCGGCGCTGGCGCGCGCGGCGGCTTGCGGGGCATCGGGCGACTTCGAGAACGCCGATTACCTCGATGCTGCCGAAGATGCGTTCGCGTTCCTCGAGGCGCACAACGACGAACTGACCAACGATGGCAAGGACAACATCCTGGACGATTACTGCGCGCTGCTCGCTGCCGCCGAGCTATACAAAGCGACGAAAAAGGCCGTCTACAAACAGGCCGCCGACAAGCGCGCGCGCAGCCTGATGGCGCGTTTGACCTCTAGCAATTCTTACGAGAACTATTGGCGCGCCGATGACGACGACCGGCCTTTCTTTCACCCTTCCGACGCCGGCCTGCCGGTGGTCAGCTTGCTCGACTACCTGGAAATCGCCGACGAGGCGACGCAAGCGCAGGTCCTCGACGTCGTCGCCAAGTCGCTGCGCTTCGACTTGCAAATCACCGGGGCGGCGCCCAACCCATTCGGCTACGCCCTCCAGTTGGTGCAGAACACGGACGGCGTCCGACGTGAGGCTTTCTTCTTCCCGCACGACACCGAGACCGGCTTCTGGTGGCAGGGTGAGAACGCGCGCCTCGGCTCGATAGCCGCGGCGGCGCGCTTGGCCGCCCGGCATTTCAAGCGCGACCAGGCGTTCCACGATAGCTTGCAAGCCTTCGCCTGGGACCAGTTGAACTGGGTGTTGGGCCTGAATCCGTTCGATATGTGTATGCTGCACGGTTCAGGGCGGAACAACCCCGAATACCTGTTCTTCGACGGCTACGAATACACCAACGCCCCCGGCGGCATCTGCAACGGCATCACCGCCGGCCTGTACGACGAAGAAGACATCGATTTCCACCGCAAATCGACGCAGACCGGCGCAGACGACGACTGGCGCTGGACCGAACAATGGCTGCCCCACGGGACGTGGTTCCTGCTGGCAGTAGCGGTGGGGATGTAAACCTCCACACTTCACGCTCTACTGAGACCGCTCAAAAAGCCCGGCGCTGAACAAGCGCCGGGTTTTCGCGTCGTAATGGGCCTTGCCCCCGACTTTTGGACCGTACTCAGTTGCGAGAAGCGGCCAAATACAATAGCCCTAACTTGCCTATTGCCAAACCCGATTTTAACGGTAAAATGATGTCCATAAGACTTTTTGAGTTGACTTACACTTGGCCTGTATCAACTTTGAGGTATACTCAGGCTGGTAAATTTGATAAAAATTAGTAACTATTCAGGTGGGGCGCACTTTTACGCCGGCAATGACAGTAGGAAGCGCAAAAATTGCCGTTTTGGGTTCAGCTA
>JAKJAB010000401.1:0-3322 GCA_022707725.1 Chloroflexota bacterium
ACGTCGAAGCCGAACCGGCGATAGAGCGGATAGCGCCCGTGCGTGAGGACGAGTGGAATGCCCGTTTCGCGCAGCCGGGCGAACGTCTCCTCCATCAGCGCGCGGAAATGGCCCTCGTGCCGCCGATCTTCGCGGGTGGCGACGTCGCAGATGAAGGCGTAGCACAGGTCGCCGCCAGGGAACGCCATTCGCCGGTGAGGATCAACGAAGATGTACGCGACCGGCACATCATCCACCACGCGGACCAGCGCCCACTCCGGCGGGATGGCGTCGATGTCGCCGTGGTAAGAGGCCGCCATCACCGTCTCGATGGCCTGGCGACCCGCAGATGTGGCGGCGGAGAGCGTTTGCACACTCACACGGTCATCCCTATGGGCTTCTCAAACTCGTGGCGCAAGATGCCGTACAGGAGCATATCGTAACGCTGCCCGTCGCGGTGAAGAAATTCACGGAAAGCGCCTTCGTGCCGGAAACCCAGCCGCTCGAACATCGCCATCGAACGGCGATTGTAGCTGAACACGGTCGCCTGCACGCGATGCATGTTCAATTCCTGGAAGGCATAGGTGAGCGCCAGGCGTGCAGCCTCTGTCCCGTACCCTTGCTCCCAATACTCGCGTGGGCTGATAGCGATGCTGAACCATGCGTTACCATGCGTCCAGAGAATGCCGTCGAGTTCGATGAAGCCGATCAGCGCATCGTCATCCAGTAACCGGATACCAAACAGGTAGCCGTCAGATGCCTTCTGCGCGTCATCCAACCACGTGCGCAACGACTCCGCAGTCTTGGGATGCGCCGGCGTGGCGTCCAATAGCCGCATGAATTCAGTGTCCTGGTACCATGCAGCAACGATCGGCAAATCATCCTGCGTCAATGCCGTCAATTGGACGCGTGTACCCCGCAACAGTGTTTGTAGATTCATCGTTTCCCCTTCGCCTTAGCCAGCGCCCGCTGTTTGCGGGTACGCTTCCATACGAACACGCCGAGCAACACCGCCATCATCACCCAGGCAACGATGCGGATGACGAGATGGACGAAACTCGATCCGATCGACTGCGATGAATCGCGTCCGAGCAAAAACACGACGTAGTTCAGCCAAGAGAGTGGGGCCAGGAAGGCTCCCAGGTATCCCAATAGCGCGCCCGCGCGAATAACGCCATCCAATGGGGTGCTGAGACTGTCCAATGCAACAATCCCAATGATCGACAGCAGGGCAACGACCCCACAAAGGATGAGAACTCACGTGTTCTTTGCTTGTTTGCCTGCAGGCATAACTAGCACTCCTTGTCGATGATGATCGATGTGCCGGGATTATATCCTGCTTGCACACAAGTCGCAAACTATATAGCGGTCTGGAAGACAGGAGATTCCGTGATGCCACTTTTTTCAGCCGGAACCACTTTGCGAAGGATGAAGAGGCTGTACAGGAATAGTGGTAGGGTAATCAGATGTCGCATATCTGTCGGTCAAGTGTCGCAACTTTGTTGCAAATGCATGGGAAAGGAATTCTCTTTCTGGGGACACAAATATCGAGTAAAATTCTCAGGCGAATCGGCGAAAAAGGTCTTGACAAGTGTGCTATAATAGTAATTGGACGGCACACACAGTGGGTGCACACACGTGGGCGCTGTATCTCCTTGAGAAGGAGGTGATCATGCAGTTAGTGAGTTCACGGAGGGGCCGGCAATAGCCGGCCCCTCTCTATTTATATCACGCTTGCAAAACGAAGAACGGTGGATAGTCAATGGAGCGAAACAGAAGATACAGCGGTCGGAAAGTCAGCAACGTTTCGCGCAGATAGGGGCGCAGGAATGAACCGACGTAAGCCACCCGCATTGTATACCAGGCCTGAACATTAGCCCAGCGCACGCTGACCGCAAAACCCCACGTGTTGTAGATCACCGCCATCAGCAGAAGCGCCAGAACAATTCCCACGATCGCCCCCAGAATGTTGTCGAACACCTTCAATTTTGGCAGCGTTGTCTCCCGAAAGATCACTTTGCCGACAAAGTAGGAGCCGACAAACAACGGCACCATGAGCACCGCAAAGATGATAGTCTGCGTGGTCACCATATTCGGCACGCGACCACCCACTAAGTCGGTCAATGCCCTGGCGACACCATGGAGCATATCCGTGGCCAGAGTGAGCAGCCCCGTTGCCGTGGTGATCAGATAGAAACTCACCAGCGTTGTGATCGACCGCAATAGACCATCCATCGTACAAAGGATAATCACCAGCACGCCAAGCACAATCAATATGCCATCTAGAATTGTCATCGGTTCCCCTCTTTGTACTCAGGATTCAGGCTTGAACGCCGTCACCAGAAAGAATGGTAGATGGGCGATTTGCGCCCACGGGCTGGAACGCGCCAATGCCCCCAGTTCGACCTTCTCCAACGTTAGCGCCTCTGTCACCGTCAACGGCAGGTCGCGCAGGAAATCGAAGCGCGCTGGCGAAGGCGCATAGAGCGACTCGAAGAGACCAACGTTCACCGTGAACCCGCGCGCCGTCAGCAATCCCGGCAATGCCCGCCCGATCAGCGGATCGGCACCGGCGCGTTCCAGGGCGGATAACCAGAGTTCGCGGGCCGCGATCTCCGGCGGGTATTCGACCATGCCGCCGTAGTCGGGTTCCAGGGCCACCAGCGCCCCACCGGGACGGAGCACGCGGTGGATTTCGTCCAGAGCGCGCGCCACTGGTTGCACCCACAGCAACGTCAACTGAGTGAAGACCAGATCGAAGGCGGCGTCGGCAAACGGCAGCCACCGCGCATCCCCGCCGGTACGTGACGCACCAGCGAACGCCGCCACGCCCTCGTGCAGCGCCGTCACCACGCGATCCAGCGCCACGACCGGCCCACCGGCGCGGCGCACCAGTTCCCCCGTCACCGCGCCATACCCTGTCCCCAAGTCCAGAACGCGCTTCCGGCGTGCGATCCCCACCTGCCGGAAAAGTCGCCCCCGCGCCGGCGCTAGCCATTCCGCCTGCTGTGCCAGCATCTCCGGCCCGGGCAAATCGTAGTTCACCAATCGTCCAATCTCCATAAGAGCTGTCAGCTTTCAGCGGTCATCAATCAGCAGCTAATGGCTGAAAGCTGAGGGCTGATAACTGATCGCTATCTTCCCCCACCCGCACAGGCACACGCACACGCGCACCCGGCACACGCGCATCCACCACCACCACCGCCGCTGCTGCCACCGCTGGATTTCGCCAACGCCGTGAAGATATCGCCCGTGACCCTGTCCGCGCCGCTGAGATCGACGAAGCCTCCCTTCACACCGGGGATATTCAATGAGCCAGGCATGATGGCTGCCGCCATACCGC
>JAKJAB010000401.1:3337-3572 GCA_022707725.1 Chloroflexota bacterium
TCGTCGATTCGGCCCAGCCCGCGAACGAGCCGGCGACATCGCTGGCCCGCGTGCGCCCACCGATGGATGGGCCGCTGACTTTCGGCGCGGCGCTGGCGGCTCCGGCAATCCGTGGACCGCGCGCCCACACCGGCCAGTAATGGTAGCCACGATGCGTGAGCACGGTGGGGTAGTTATCGTTCATCATCACCCAGGGCAGGTACTTATCCAGATACTGCTCGCGCGCCTCGACCTC
>JAKJAB010000402.1 GCA_022707725.1 Chloroflexota bacterium
TTTCCCAACACAGCGTATGCCAAGCTGACCTCGGCACTGATCAGCCGTCAGGATTTGATAGCCGAGGGGCTGAAGTATCTGCACAACTCGTTGCGCGCCGACACCGTCACGTTGTTCATCACCGGTTTGGGGATGCTCGTGCCGTTTGTCACCTGCGAATGGCGCAAGTTGCCCGTCGTCGTGGGAATGGCGCTGTATCTGCTGTACGTGGTCTACGTCGGCGGCGATTTTATGAGCGGGCGCTTTTTTAGCGTGACGTTGTTCGCCGCGGTGATGCTCCTGGTGAGTAGTCCCGTGTTGGCCGAAAAGCGAATGGTCCAGTCGATCGCGCTGGCAGGCGTCGTGCTCGTGGGCGTAAGCGCGCCATTCTCGCCGGTGCGCGCGAGCGGCGAAATCGGCGCGCGCACCGGGACAGAGTCGGGCTGGCTTTATGGGCGTACCATCACGGATGAGCGTGCCAACTACTACCGCAATACCGGCTTGTTGCGCGCGTTTCAGCAATTCAATCCGCTGCCCGATCATGACTGGGCACTGGAGGGACGTGCGGATCGTGAAACCACACCTGCGGTGGTAGAGAAAGGTTCGGTGGGTTTCTACGGTTATTTCGCCGGGCCGGAGGTCTATGTTGTCGATCTTCTTGGACTGGGCAATCCCCTGCTGGCACGCTTACCGCCGGCCGATCCCGATTGGCGCATCGGTCACTTTGGCCGGTTGATGCCGGACGGCTACCGGGCAACGCTCGAAACGAGCGAGAACCGCATCGTCGATCCGCGCCTGGCGGCGTATTACGACAAGCTGGCCTGGATCATTCGCGGCGACCTGTTCGACGGCAAACGGCTGCGCGCCATCTGGCAGATCAACACCGGCGCTTACGACAGCGATCTGGACGCCTACGCCTACTTCCGCGGCGCGACGTTCGTCCGGCAGTACCAGGTGACCAATCCCACGGAGCGCCCGTATGTCGTTGCCTACGTCTGGAACAACGGCGCGGGCGAGACATATTTGCTGGACGATACTTCATCTCTGGGCGCTACATACACCCTGGCGTGGCATATCTCGCGCGAAAGCGTGCAGTTTGACAGCCCGTCCGTGCGGAAGCTCTCGTCTATCGGTTCGCTCTCCGACGCCGAGACGTTGAACGTGGGCGTCCTCTTCAGCCCCACGCCCGACTTAGCCACTCAGGATGTATACGAGTACCGCTTCTGGTTTCGTCTTGAGGATGACGGTCAGTTCACGGTCGTTCTGCCCGGCAAAGGCTTTCACAATACGGAAGTGCCACAGGGGTATTGGTTCCACGAGGATATTGGCACGGCGATGCGACCACTTCCGTAGCTGATTTCTTGGAAAGCTTATCCGGGTTGAGGTCATTGACCAGCAGCAATTCATGAGTTATCTGGCTGCGCCGGATATGGAAACAATCACTGAGGTTGCCCACACATACTTGAAAGACATTGTAGTGCAGAAGTTGCAAGAAACGGCTGCCGGGCTGGACCTTGCTGATTTCCCCGAAAATGATGGCCCTTTGACGCCTGAATGTATGGAACGGATGATGGCTGATAGCAGTGCCCGACTGCAAGCGCACCTGGCAGGGATAGGCGTGGCGCTTGTTGCATTTGTCATCATGGGCGGTTTCTATCGCTATGTCAGGCCGCGGCGCCCCGGGCTGTGGGCGGGAGGCGAGGGCCGCGGCTGTCAGGCCATCCCACTCGAGAGGGATTTCCGCACGCCTGTGGTATCGCCGGAGGCACTGTCTCCATTAACGGTGTCGGAAACAATGAGCGCGCTGATGAAACTGACACCGTAGACTGCAGCAGAAGTTCCTACGCGAGTCGTTTTTGCCTTCCGTATCGCCAAAGCGGGGATGCCAGAAAACGCAGCGGCTCTTGCTCTTCTCTTGCTTTCAAGTATACTGGACGCCAGATCACAACAAGAGGTGACAACATGCGCTTTCCGCGTGCTGCAGGTATTTTGCTCCATCCCACATCGCTGCCCGGCGGGTACGGCATCGGCGAGTTGGGGAAACAGGCTTACCAATTCGTCGATTTTTTGGTCGAAAGTGGGCAGGCGCTGTGGCAAATTTTGCCGCTTGGACCCACGGGCTACGGCGACTCCCCGTATGCGTGTTTCTCGGCCTTTGCGGGCAATCCGCTGCTCATCGATCTGGCATGGTTGGTGTCTGAAGGTGACATCAATCCTGCCGACCTGGAGCCGGTAAGTCGTTTTCCCACGCATCAGGTCGATTTTGGACCGGTGATCTCCTTCAAAACGGCGATTTTGCAGCGCGCGGCGCGGACGTTCCGCCAGCAGGCGCAGGGCGAACGGCGTGAAGCGTTCGACAAATTCTGCGCCGACAATGCCGACTGGCTGGAGGATTACGCGCTCTTCATTGCGCTGAAAGATGCACACGGCGGCGCGGTGTGGAACACGTGGGAACCGGAGCTGGCCTTCCGCGAGCCGGAGGCGCTGGCTGCATGGCGCGAGCGCCTGGACGAGGCGCTCTTCGCGCAGCGTTACTTTCAGTACCAGTTCTTCCGTCAGTGGGAAGGCGTGAAGAAATACGCCAATGACAAGGACATCAGCATTGTTGGGGATATCCCGATTTTCGTGGCTTACGACTCCGTCGACGTGTGGGCGCACCCGGAACTGTTCTTCCTGGACGAAGACCTGCTGCCGACCGTGGTGGCGGGTGTCCCGCCGGACTATTTTAGCGCGACGGGACAACTGTGGGGGAATCCACTCTACCGTTGGGACGTGATGCAGGACCAGGGCTACGCCTGGTGGATCGCGCGCATCCGTCAAACCTTCCGCACGGTGGACATCCTGCGGCTCGACCATTTCCGGGGCTTTGCCGCGTATTGGGCCGTCCCCGCCGGAGAACCGACCGCGATCAACGGCGAGTGGGTGGAGGGACCGGGCGCGGCGCTGTTCGAGGCGCTCCGCGACGCGCTCGGCGAGTTGCCGATCATCGCTGAGGACCTGGGGCGCATCACACCGGACGTCGAAGAACTCCGCGACCGATTTGAGTTCCCTGGCATGAATATCCTGCAATTCGCCTTCACCAGCACCGCCGAAAATCCCTATCTGCCGCACAACTTGCGGCAGAATTCGGTGATCTACACCGGCACGCACGATAACGAGACGACGGTGGGCTGGTACGCCAGCCGCGAGAAGGTCGAGTTGGACAATTTGCAACGTTATCTCGGCCCGCTTGCCGAACCGCTGCATTGGACGTTGATCCGCATGGCCTATCGCTCGGTTTCGGATATGGCTATCGTCCCTTTGCAGGATGTGCTTGGCCTGGGCAACGAGGCGCGGATGAACTCCCCTGGCAAATTTGGCGGCAATTGGGCATGGCGTTTCCGAGAGGGCGACTTGCTGCCCGAATACAGCGCCAAACTGCGCGAAATGGCGCAAACATACGGACGCACCGAAGCCGACGAAGCCGAGGCTGGTCGGCCAGATTGGATGTAGGATGTAGGGCGAGTTAGCAACTCGCCTTACGGCATTTCCCCCCGATACAGCCACGCATAGCGCGCGTAGTGCTC
>JAKJAB010000403.1 GCA_022707725.1 Chloroflexota bacterium
AGTCTGATAGACCGGGGTGGTCAGCGCGCCAAACGGCTTGCGCTTGTCCTCCCCGGCATGCACGGCCTGCGTAGCAACGTGATGTGACATAGAATCTCCTTAGCCTGGATAATCGGTAACCAGTAACGAGTAACGAGTAATGAGTAATGAGTAATGAGTAACGAGTTACCAGTTACCAGTCACCAGCAACCAGCAACCAGTAACCAGCAACCAGTAACCAGCAACCAGTCACCAGTCACCAGCAACCAGTTAGGAGTTAAGCAATGAGCAATAATAGCTGACGCATTTCTCTCCATATACTCTTAACTCGCAACTCTTAACTCCCCAGGCAACAAAAAAGCCTCCTCAGCAGGCATCCTGGCTGAAGAGGCTTTAAGCAGCATCGTATACTGTTCTCATCTTCCAGAACCCTCTGGGGGTCTGCCGGAATTGGCACCATAGGTTGATCCTGGTTGCCGAGGCTTCATCGGGCCGGTCCCTCCACCTCTCTGGATAAGAGTTCACTCTTTTAACTTAACGTGCAATTAAGCGCGATTGTAGCACAAGCGTGAAAAGTGTCAACTGCACGGCGTTAGGTGTGCTTCGCGCGCCCAACGCCATGCCAAGAAGCTAGAAATTCCGCAGAACAAGCGGAAGGTAGATAAACGATTTAAGTGAAAATGTCGCAGTCAGCGCCGTGTTTCCTGCGATCACGACGCGTGTGGGGTCGAGGAGCAACGTCGCGCCGCTCCAGCCATCAAACTTCCAGCCGGCGGACGATACAGCGACAAGTTCGACCACGTCACCATAGTAATAGCTTTCCAGGTCGGGGGTGCGCGTCACGGTTCCCTGGCCCACGATATCGATGGTCAATGTGTAGGTTGGCGGTGGGCTTACAAGCGGATCCCCGTAGATAACGCCGCGCCCATTGGTGCTGACGTACACTCGCCCGTAGATGCGCGGATCGCCGGTGATGGCGGCGCCCGTCCAGGCATACTGATGTTGGTCGTCGTTGATGCGCACCCAACTCGCGCCTTCGTCGATGGAGCGGTAGATGCCGCGCACGCCATCCACCTGCCCGCTGATGTAGATTGCCATGTAGGTTTCACCCGGCGCGGGCGCGCCAAAGCCGACGACGTCCGCTTCTTCGACATTCGCCAACTTCGTGAAACTGTCGCCGCCGTCGGTGGAGTGCCACAGGCCATAGACGGTGTCGTCATTGCCGCCCGCCAGCCAGATGTCGCCCTCGATACCGGGGACAGCCTTGAACTTCGCCGAAGCAGTGACCGGCCATCCGGCGCTGATCGTCGTGGCAAAAGTCGCGCCACCGTCTTCGCTGCGGTAGAAATTACCGCCAGCATAAGCGTAGAAAGTGTCCGGATTGACGCGGTCCGATTCAACCGTCGCCCCCGCCGGTATGCCGACGCTCAGCAGCCAGCTATTGCCGTTGTTGATCGAGTAAACCACCGTGATCGCAGACGACCAAACAATCGCACTGCCATCCGCCGCTACAGCGACGTTGCCGCCCTGGTTCACGTCTGCCGGTTCCGTGGCCGCCGCCGTCCAGGCGAAACCGCCGTCCTCCGAGTAACTGAGGTTGACGATGTTATCTCCGTCGCCCACACGCGCGATAAACTTTGGGTTAAGTTCGGCGTAGTCCAGGCCGGTGCCGGAGGCAAAGACGGGATTCGTGGTCATGCCGGATGGAACGACCGCCAGGTCGTCGTGGCGGAAGCCGCCGATGTCGGCCAGCGCGCTGAACAAGCGCGTCGCGCCGGTGGGCGGACTGATCAGGTCGTGCACGGCGGTTTCTTCGAGACCCTGCGCCTTGACGGTGATCGTCACCATCTTGTTCTCGTCCCAATCAGTGAGATTGTCGCTGCCATAGATCGTCGCGCCGGTGACGTATAGCATCCGGTCGGGGTTGAAGGGGTCGATTTCGAGATCGCCGATCATCCAGCCCAGTTTGGGCGACAGTTCCGGTAAATTAGCGTATGGGTCGCGCCCCCAATCCAACCACGGTGCGCCGGAAATGTCCTGAACGTAGTGATTGGTGCGCGGCGGGGGCCAGCCGACCCATTCAATCTCCCAAATCCACTTCCAGGTGGCGCCGCCATCAGTGCTGCGGAAAATGATGTCGTCAGGCCACCAGGACTCCTGAGTCGAGACCATCACCACATCCGGGTCAGACGCATCCACAGTCAGACCACCATAGCCGTATGGCTCTCCACCACCGGGCGGTGGAGGGGTAATGTTCGTCCAAATCCCGGTATGTGTATTGTATTTCCAGACTGCGCCCGCATCACCGCCATAAGGTCCGCAATTGTCGCTGTACGTGATATACAGCACGCCGTTGGAAGCCAGCACACCGTGGTAGGGCAGATAGCTTTGTTCCGGCTGGCCGGGAACTGGTTCCCAGGTCTGACCGCCGTCGGTGCTGCGATACACCGCGGTCTCGGTCATGGCCACACCGACATAGATATCCCGCGTGGGCATGTGGGCGGTACCGCCTTCACCGTCAAACACGACCCACACCACACCGGTCAGGTCGCCGTCGTAATCGCCTGTGCCCGGCGCGTAGTTACCCACCGCCGTGAAAGTATCCACCTTCGACCAGGTTACACCGAAGTTCGTGCTGCGCCACAGGCCATTGCCGCTGCGCGTGCCCAGGTAGAGGATGTTGTTGCTGTTGGGGTCGATCGCCAGGCGCTCACCCATCGCGCGACCGGGCATGTTGCCGCCGCCTTTGAAGGGCAATGCAGTGACCTCCCAGGTGTCGCCGCGGTCGGTGGAACGCAGAATCGCGGCGTTGTTGGGATCCCAACTGTTGGTATACATGCCGACAAATGCGTATACCCGATCCGGGTCTACCGGGTCCGTCGCCAGGCTATCGACGCCGGTCCAGCCCCACTGATCCCAGCCGACCCAATCCAGCAACGGAATCCAACGATTGGTGGCCGTATCCAGCCGGTATGCCCCGCCGATGTCGGCACGCGCGTAGACCAGGCCCTTCTCGGCGGTGTTGAAGATGATGCCCGGCACAAAGCCGCCGCCCACGATCTCCACATTCTTCCAGGAATACGGCTCTGACGGCGCAACGAGCGGCCGGGCCTGTACGCCGGCGCTGCGCGTCGATGACCACCACACACCCATCGACGCCAATGCAGCCCCAAAGATCAACATAAATCTGAACAACTTACCCACCTTCATATCCTGACCTCCTCACAAATGTTGAGAAACGATGAGCCTTACACTTCCCAACACAAACCCGGATAAAATGATATAAGGAAATCCATCCCGCGTCAAGCAGTCTTTTTAATCTTGACAAATTCCCTTATCGTTCATACAATGAAATAGCTTCCCTTCTTAAGTTATTCAACAAACGAGGCCCGGAACGGTCTTTTTACCTTCGATGATCAGTAAATGGATATTCAACCTGGCGCTGAAGCGCCCACTACGGACTCGAACCATTTTCGAGGAGTTCCCATGTGGGATTCCACACCAACGAGGATGAAAAGGATTTCCTCAACGGATTCAACGGAATTTAACGGA
>JAKJAB010000404.1 GCA_022707725.1 Chloroflexota bacterium
ATTCGCTCATTCGCCGATTCGCTCATTCGCTCATTCGCCAATTCGCTCATTCGCTCCTTCGCCGATTCGCCGATTCGCTCATTCGCCGATTCTTTGTCCCAAATGAAATCCTCGAAGGTGGTGTTGAGGCACAATTCGACGCCGTTCATCACGGCGTTTTCGGCGGCGGCGATGGTCGCGGCCCACGGGTCGCAGATGCCGCCCGTGGGGCAGTAGAGCGCGCCGCTCACGTTGGGGTTGATGGACGGCTCGCGCTGGCGCATCGCTGCGCCGGAGATAATCTCCGTGGGGACGCCGCCGGCGTCGCCGCGTTGCTTCAACTCGTCCAACGCTGCCAGTTCCTCTGCGCCAATGGCGACGACGTAAGTGCCCGTCCGCGCGAAGGGGAACTGCAATTCGGCGGCCAGCTGGTCCCACATCGCGTTGCCGGCGATGTTCGTCTTCGCCTTGAGCGAGCCTGGCATCGCGTCGTAGCCGCCGTGGACGATGGCCGAGTTCGCCGCCGTCGCCCCGGTGCAGATGTCGGACTCCTTCTCGATCCACAACACGTCGAGATCGTAGCGCGCGAGCGTGCGGGCGACCATCGCTCCCACAATCCCCGCGCCGATGATGATGATGTCGTATGACTGCATAGCTACCTCTCCACCCAATCCAACGTGCGCTGCACGGCTTTCTGCCAGCCCGCGTACAGCGTCGCGCGCTTTTCCGCTGCCACCCCCGGCTCGAAAGTCTTCTCCACGCCCCAGTTTTGCCGCAGCGCGTCGAGGTCCTCCCAGAAACCGACCGCCAATCCGGCGGCGTAGGCCGCGCCGAGCGCCGTCGTTTCGGTGACGGTGGGGCGCACGACGGGCACGCCGAGCACATCGGCCTGGAATTGCATCAGCAGTTCGTTGGCGACCATGCCGCCATCGACCTTGAGCGAGGTGAGCGCGACGCCGGAGTCCTTCTCCATCGCTTCCAGCACGTCGCGGGTCTGGTAGGCGGTGGCTTCGAGCGCGGCGCGGCAGATGTGGTTTCTGGTGATGTAGCGCGTCATCCCGACCATGACGCCGCGCGCGTCGCTGCGCCAGTAGGGGGCGAAGAGGCCGGAGAAGGCGGGGACGATGTACATCCCGCCGGCATCCTCGACTTGGCGCGCCAGTTCTTCGATCTGCGGGGCGCGGTCGAAGAAGCCCAGGTTGTCGCGCAGCCATTGCACCAGCGCGCCGGTGATGGCGATGGAGCCTTCCAGCGCATAGACGGCGGGCGCGTCACCGAACTTGTAGCCGAGCGTGGTGAGCAGACCGCTCGCCGAGGGGACGATCTCCGTGCCGGTGTTGAGCAGCATAAAGCAGCCCGTCCCGTAGGTGTTCTTGGCCTCGCCGGGCGTGAAGCACGTCTGCCCGACGAGCGCCGCCTGCTGGTCGCCCAGGTTGCCGGTGACGGGCAAACTCTCGCCGAACGGCCCCTCTTTGCGCGTGAACCCATACGGGCGCGGCGCACTCGAAGAGCGGATTTCCGGCAGCATAGAGCGCGGAATGTCCAATGTGCGCAGGATGTCCGCGTTCCAATCCAGCGTTTTGAGGTCCATCAGCAGCGTGCGGCTGGCGTTGGTCACATCGGTGATGTGCGCGCCGCCGTGCGGCCCGCCGGTGAGCCACCAGATCACCCACGTGTCGATGGTGCCGAAGAGCGCGTCGCCCTTGTCCGCCGCCGTACGCACGGCGGGGACGTTGTCCAGCATCCACTTGACCTTTGGCCCGGCGAAGTAGGTCGCCAGCGGCAGCCCGGTGACGGCGCGGAAGCGATCCTGCCCGCCCTCGAGCGCCAGCGCGTCGCAGATGCCTTTGGTGCGCGTGTCTTGCCAGACGATGGCGTTGTAGAGCGGTTGGCCCGTGCGCCGGTCCCAGACGAGCGTGGTCTCGCGCTGGTTGGTGATCCCCACGGCAGCGATGGCTCCGCTAGGGATATTGCCCTGCGTCAACGTTTGGCGGATGACGCGCTGGGTCTTCTCCCAGATTTCGAGCGGGTTGTGCTCTACCCAACCGGGCTGCGGGTAAATCTGTTCGTGTTCTTCGTAGGCCCAGATGACAGGCCGTCCGCTGTGATCGAAGAGGATACAGCGTGTGCCGGTGGTGCCCTGGTCGATGGCGGCGATGTAGTTTGTCACGGATACCTCCTGAAGTGATGATGTTGAAACGTTATGGCGTTGCGACAAATATGAGATCGTCCACGAAAAAACTGCTGCTGATTGAATGGTCGGTTGTCGCCGAGATGATGAGCGTAACCGTTAGCCCTGTGTATGCATTCAGGTTGAGAGTCGCTGAGGCCCAACCATTCATATCCTCAGGTAAACATAACTCGTAAGTTTGAACAGCTGTGCCGTTGATGCGAATTTGGCCGAAGTCATAGCCGCAAATATCTGCTGAATCGATCCAATACCAGTAACTCAGATAGGGCGTGCTGCTCGGAACCAACAACTGCCGTTGGATGTAGGCGCTTTCCTCGTTATCGCCCCCAAGCCACGCTGCCCAGGATCCACTATGCGCTGTGACCGTGTTGGGGAACGTGTTGGCAATCACCACCCGTCCCTTCGCCGAATACGTACTCCAATAATCGAGACCGCTCTCGAAGTTCCCGTTGGAGATGGGAGTTTCGAGAACCGGCGGTATGTAGCCTTTCAACGTCAATGGCAGATACACGTAGCTGGTCACAATGACCGTTTTCGCCACACTCCACGGACTGCGCCCGGTCGGGCCGGCGGCGCGGACGCGATAGTGCCACTGCCCTCCAGTTTGGTCGGTAACGGTGTAGATCGACTGCGCTCCCGTGTAGACGACGAGTGGGTTAGTAAAGTAAGAGCTGAGGCTCTCTTCCAGCGTGTAGACGGTTGCACCTCCCACGTCCGTCCAATCCAGTGTGTAATTGCTGTCGCGGTCGTCGCTGAGGACGCTGAGGGTGGGGGGTGATAGTGGCGCGGGGGCAACAGTGGTAGAAACGGGCGTGCTCCACGGTCCAATCAGAGCTCCGTGCGTCGCGCGCACGCGATAGTACCACGTTCCCTCTGGCTGTCCGGTGACGTTGTAGGCTGTGGCTGCGCCGACATAGCGGGTAACTGGGCTTGAAAAGGTAGATGCGGTATCTTGCACAAGCTCGTAGCTGTACGCGCCAGGTACGGCCGACCACTGAACTGCGTAAGCGTCGGCATTCGTAGGATTGTCGATGGGCGTCATCACGGGCGCGGCGGGAAGCACGCTCGTGGATTGGACATTGCTCCACTCGCTGGCGGTGCCGTAAGTGTTGACCGTGCGGACGCGGTAATACCACACACCGACGCCTTGCCCTGCGACCTGCGTCTGGGTGTTCGACCCGGTGTAGCGCGTTGTGGGAGCGCTGAAACTCGATGTGGTGGATTCCTGAAGCAGATAGCTGGCTGCTCCGGGGACGGTGCTCCATGTGACCGTGTAGGTGTGATCGCCGTCAAGATAGTCGATGGCGGCAAGCACTGGCGGATTGGGCGGGACTACTGTAGCGAGTGCGG
>JAKJAB010000405.1:0-368 GCA_022707725.1 Chloroflexota bacterium
ACCACGTTTTTTTAAGTGCCCAGGTGGTGCTTGGCGGGCATTGCATCGTCGAACCCTATTGTTTTTTGGGCCTCAACGCGACAGTTCGTGATTATTTGCACATCGCTGAAGGGACTATGGTAGCGATGTCAGCCGCTATTACTAAGGACACTGAACCCTGGAGTGCTTACCTGGGGATGTATTCCAGGAAGGGCATTATGCCTAGCACCGAGATGGATTTTTGAATCATTTCTCAGAGAAGGTTGATTATGTCGAAATCTGATATTGAATCGCTCGCTCTATTTGGAGGTATGCCGGCTTTTGCCGAACATCTCCATGTTGGCCGTCCGAACATCGGGGACCGGGAAGCTTTGTTGGCCCGTATCAAT
>JAKJAB010000405.1:378-3517 GCA_022707725.1 Chloroflexota bacterium
CCGCCGCTGGCTGACCAACCGGGGTCCTTTCGTGAAGGAATTCGAGGCGCGCATCGCCGAATTTGTGGGCGTCAAGCACTGCATCGCTATGTGCAACGCTACCATCGCATTGGAGATTGCCGCCCGCGCGCTAGGATTGCACGGCGAGGTGATCGTGCCCTCTTTCACTTTTATCGCCACCGCCCATGCGCTGCAATGGCAGGAGATCACCCCGGTCTTCTGCGATGTGGACCCGACCACGCATAACCTGGATCCGGCGAAAGTGGAAGCGATGATCACGCCCCGTACTACCGGCATTATGGGCGTGCATGTGTGGGGCCGTCCCTGCGCCATCGAAGCGTTGGACGAAATCAGCCAACGCCGCGGGCTGAAGCTGATGTTCGATGCTGCGCACGCCTTCGGCAACTCTTATAAGGGGCGGATGATCGGCAACTTTGGCGCGGTGGAGGTTTTTAGTTTCCACGCCACTAAGTTTTTCAACACGTTCGAGGGCGGCGCGGTAGTGACCAACGACGACGAGTTAGCCGCCAAAATTCGCTTGATGACGAACTTCGGATTTACCGGGCATGATATGGTGATCTATGTCGGCACGAACGGCAAGATGTCCGAAATCTCGGCGGCCATGGGGTTGACTGGGTTAGAGTCGTTGGAAGACGTCATCGCTGCAAATCGCCGCAACTATGGTGCTTATAAGGCTGGCTTGCAGGGCATACCAGGCCTTCAGTTGATCACGTATGACGAAACCGAGCGCAATAACTACCAGTATGTCATCGTCGAGGTGGATGAAAGCGCTGCTGGCGTCAGTCGCGACGACCTGGTGCGTATCCTGCACGCCGAGAACGTGCTGGCGCGGCGTTATTTTTATCCCGGCTGCCACGAAATGGAGCCATATCGCTCCTATTTCCCTCACGCAGGTCTGCTGCTGCCGGAGACGGAACGGCTGACCCAGCGGGTGATGTCGTTGCCGACGGGCACGGCGGTCGGGCCGGAGGAGATCGGTGTGGTTTGCCAGATCGTGCGTTTTGTGGTAGCCCACAGTGCTGAAGTTAGGGAGAGGTTGGACCTGTCCGAGTTAAGGTCAGAGATAGTTCTTCCCATTCCTCCCTTTGTCAGCAAGGGGAGATGAAAAGTAACTATTCAGCCTTGAGGTGGGACGCACTTAGCTGAACCAAAAACGGCAATTTTTTGCGCTTCCTACTGTCATTGCAGGCGTAAAAGTGCGTCCCACCTGAATAGTTACGATGAAAATAGAATGCATCGTGTTTAATGGGAGGTGTGATGTGAGTACTTTTCCACCTGCAGAATTTCGTAAAAATCCTATACTTGAACAACGTTTGGCTGAATTGAATGGCTTGCTCTCGATGTGTCAGGAGATGGTAAACCAGGAGTATGCTAAGCCGCGTTTCCCCATTTTGTTGATTATGGGCGTTCCCCGCAGCGGTACCACGCTTTTCTTTCAGTGGTTGGCTGCCAGTGGGCATTGGGGTTACCCTTCCAATACCGTCTCCAGATTCTATGGGGCGCCATACATTGGCGCGCGCGTCCAACAGATCTTATTCGAACACGATTATATGCATGAAATCACCGCTTACCAGCAAACTGCTGCCTATACCTCCTCTCAGGGGAAAACGCAAGGGCCGACAGCGCCGCACGAGTTCTGGTACTTCTGGCGGCGGTTTTTCACTTTTAGTGAAGATGCCAATGTCGTATCGCCGGAGGCGTTGCAAAAAGTGGATGTTGCGCGCCTCAATGCTGAATTGGCTACCCTGGAAGCCGCTCTGGACAAGCCTCTCGCCATGAAGGCGATGTTGCTTAACTGGAACATTCCTTTTCTGGATGCTGCTTTCGAGAAAGTTTTGTTCGTCCATGTAAAGCGCGAGCCGGTCTATGTGATGCAGTCCATCATCGAAAAGCGCCGGGAGTCTTTCGGTTCGGAAGATAGGTGGTATGGATTCAAGCCCCCTGAATATCACTGGCTTAAAGAGCTGGATCCGATCACCCGGGTGGCGGGTCAGGTTTACTTTACACAAAAGGCCGTGGATAATGGCCTTTCGCAAGTCGACGAGTCCAGAAAAATGATCGTGGGTTACGAGCAATTCTGCCAGACCCCGGCCGTGGTTTGGGAGTTGTTGCACTCGAAAATGGCCGCGCAAGGCTGTAGCATCGAGGGCCAGTATGCGGGGCCGGATAGCTTTGCGACGACGAACAGCGCGCGGGTGTCGCCGGCGCGGTGGAATGATTTTCAGAAAGCGTTTGGGACGATCCAGACAATGGATGGTCAGAAAGGTATCTCTAGCTCTGCTGGATGACGCCTTCGGCTGCCGTTGAGTTCAGGACCAGCAGATACTGTCAGAAAGTAGATCAATCGTTAGTTAGTTGAAGGAGGTCTGAAATGCGTAGTAAGTATATGGTTTATGTTGCTATCGGAGTCGTCATTGGTGTTCTGCTCTCCGTCGGGACCATCGTGTTGGCCGGTACACTCGATCCCACCAGCGGCCCAATGGACCCTGGCTCGCAGATGTATACCTTGCAGCAGATCTACGACCGGCTGACGACCGGGGCAGCGGGAACAAAGATGTCCACGTTCACGGAACCCGGCGGCGGACCAGGAACCGGCACGATGGTTACCCTGGATCAGGTTATGGCCGCGGCGCCGGTCACCCACACGAATGCTGCGACGCAAACACACGTCGTGAGCGGTACGGTGGTGTGGGGATTGAGCGAAGGCGCGTGGGGCGTCATCACGGGCACGCGCCCGTATTCGCCTGTGCCCAAGACCGGGCAAACGACTTGTTATGGACCGGCAGATAATTATGGCCTATGTACATGTGGGTCTCCGGGTTGTCTGACAGGCATAGACGGGAACCTACAAATGGGTATGCCTGCGGTTACACCACGTTTCACCGACAACTTGAGTGGCACAGTGACCGACAACATGACCGGGCTGATCTGGCTCAAGAACGCCAACTGTCCTAACACTGACTTGGGCACCAACTGGTGGACTGCTCTTGATTACGTGGCGGAGTTGAATGCAAGTGGTACAATGAGCGGTACCTCATGCAGTGACACCAGTAACGGTGGTACTCATCAAACCGACTGGCGGCTGCCCAACGTGCGAGAGTTGGTTAGCCTTATTGAC
>JAKJAB010000406.1 GCA_022707725.1 Chloroflexota bacterium
ACCAGTAACCAGTAACGAGTAACCAGTTACCAGTAACCAGTAACCTGCAACCAGCAACCAGCAACCAGCAACCAGTTACCAAAATCAGGTAAACAGGGCGCGGTTTTCCACGACCCAGTGGTAGAGGCGTGTGATGCCTTCTTCCACGCCCACTTTTGGGCGCCATGCCAGGTATGCTGCGGCTTTACGAATGTTGGCCACGAAGATACGCTGGTCGCCGGGCCGCCAGTCGCTCCACTGGACCGGAATTTCACGTCCGGTCAGCCGTTCCAACAAAGGGCGAAACTCTTGCCACACCGAGAGCTGATTCGCCGGGCCGCCGCCGACATTGAAAATCTGCCCCGCAACCCGGCCGATGTTGGCCACGGCGGCATCGTAAGCGTCCAACAGATCTTCGACGTAGAGTAAATCGCGCACCTGCTTCCCATCCCCGTAGATGGTGATAGGACGGCCCAGTACCGCAGCGATGACGAACCATGCCACCCAGCCCTGGTCCTCCATGCCGAACTGGCGCGGGCCGTAGATACAGCTTTGGCGGAAGACGACGGTGGGGAGGTTGTAGATTCGCGCATAATCGCGCACGTACTGGTCGCCCGATCCTTTTGAACACCCGTAGGGTGAGTGGAAATCCAATGGGTGCGTTTCGGGGATACCACGGGGATAATCGCGGTAGGCGTAGCGCGTCTCTTTCTCTTCCACAATCAGCGACTCCATGCCGCCATACACCTTGTTCGTCGAGGCGAAGATCACAACGGGATGGTTAGCCATCAAGCGCGCCGCCTCCAGAACGTTGAACGTGCCGGTGACGTTGATCTCGAAATCCTCACGCGGATGCAGGACGGAGGTCGTCACGGCAACCTGGGAGGCCAGGTGAACGATGGCGTCTACATCGCGCACGGCGGACGCGAGTAACGCGGCGTCGCGCACGTCGCCCTCAATAAGCCGGAAAGCGCCGGCGCCAAACGTCGCCCGCAGCCAATCCAGGTTGGCCTGCGCGCCGCACCGCGAGAGGTTGTCGAAGATGGTCACGCGCTCCCCACGTTGCAGGAGCCGGTGGACATAATTCGAGCCGATAAACCCGACGCCGCCGGTGATCAAATAATGCATTGTAGTCTCCTCTGTATTACGATGGACTGGGAGAATTGAATTCGGGTGAGGGTTCAACTTGCTGTGCGTTGCTGACGAGGCTTTTGAAAGAAATGCCCCAGACCAGGAGCGTCAGCGCGCCCAGGATGATGCCGGTGAGGTAAGCCAGCGCGTGGACGATTACGGCGTAGGTAAAACCAGGCTCGCGGGCAATGTCGAAGCCCCAAAAGAGCGCCTCGCGCACCGCAAAGTGGAACGATCCCAGACCACCGGTCGCCGGGAACACCATCCCAAAAGCGCTGGACCAGGTGACAACCGCGGCCTTGAGCACGCTATCCCCGCCAGGGATGAAGGGGCAAGCCTGCAATCCGGTCAGAAAATACAGCGGGGTCACGATCCACAGGAGCACCGACCATAACAACATCGCTGCTCCCTCGCGCGCCGAACGCAGTGCAATGAAACCGTCCAACGCGTGCTGCACGGGCTTCAAGCAGCGCTCGGGGTTGGGGATGTGCAATAGCGCCAACACGCGCCGCGCCAGCGCTTCGATCTTCTGGGGAAACAGCGCCACCAGGACGAAGGCCACGAGTAGACCCAAAGCCAGCACACCGCTCAGCCCGATAATCAATTGGTAAGAAAGCGACCCGGCCACCTGCCCACCGGCCAGATACGCGCGCAGCCCGGGCACAAAGGGCAACGTCACAATGAGCATGATGACGACGAGGAACATGTCCAGCACGCGCTCCACGACGACGGTGGAGAGCGCCGCGAGCGCCGAAACCGGGCCGCGCGCACTGGCGGCGACGGCGCGGGCAGGATCGCCGGCGCGCATAGGCAGTACCCCGCTGACCAGATAACCGATGTTGATCAACCCGAAGGTATCGCGGAAGGAGAGCTTGCGCCCCAAAAAAATCCGCCAACGCTGCGCACGAACGACGAGTGTCAGCAGAATCAACCCGAGGGTCAAGAGGAGCCATCCCAAACGGACCTGTTCCAGGGCCGCGCTGACCTCGGTGAAGTCCACGCCATGGAGCGCCGCATAGAGGGCCAACGCACTAAAAATCAGGGTGCCGATGATTTGCAAGCTTCGCTTTTTCATACACGCTATTATACCACTTTCAGAAACCTTGCGAAGTTTGATTTGCATCCTACGCAAGGTTGGCTATAACTCATAAGCATCACCATCAAACTGTCGGACTGACGATAATCAGGAGGAACCCATGCTCTTAGCAGTGAATGTGGGAAACACAAACATTGTTTTTGGCCTTCATGACGGGGAGAAGTGGTTGCGCCAGTGGCGCGTGCGGACGGTGCGCGACAAGATGCCCGATGAGTACGGCCTGCTCTTCCGCGATTATCTACGCGAGACGGGTGTATCGTTGAAAGAACTGGAACAGGCCGCCATCAGCAGTGTCGTCCCGCCGATCACCGACCGGATGGAGGAGATGCTCGTCGCGCAGATAGGCGTAGCGCCGTTGATTATCAGCCCGGCGGTGAAGACCGGGCTGACGTTCGCTATAGACAATCCGGCGGAGTTAGGAGCCGATTTGATCGCTGACGGGGTCGCTGCTTACGACCGTGTGCGGGATGCGTGCATCGTGGTGGACTTCGGGACGGCGACGACGTTCTCGGCGGTGGCGGCAGACGCCACGTACCTCGGCGTCGCCATCGCACCGGGCATCAACATGGCGATGTCGGCGCTGGCAGGGGGCACGGCGCAACTGCCGCAAATCCGCCTGAGCGCGCCACTGAAGCCAATCGGCACAAACACCGTCCATTCGATTCAATCCGGCATCGTGCTAGGGTATGTAGGGATGGTCGAGAACCTCATCGCGCGCTTCCGTGAGCAGATGGGGGTGCCCGCAAAAGCGTTAGCAACCGGCGGCCTGGCGCGGCTGATCGCGCCGCTCACCTCCTGTTTCGCCGTGACGGATGAATGGCTGACCCTGGATGGGATTCGGTTGATCGCGCTGCGAAATAAGAATGGCGAATCGGCGAATCGGCGAATCGGCGAATAACCCACATCCCACAACCTGTAACTCACAACTCATAGTTGTCGGAATACTACTGCTGGCGCTGTGCGTGCGTGTAGCGTGGTTGACGCTGTTCCCCACCGACCCTAACGCCCCCGTGGACGCGGAAGGCTACCATTTGCTCGCGGCGAATGTGATCGCCGGACGCGGTTTCGCCATCGGGTGGGAAGCTCCTTTCTGCCCGACGACGGTGCGCACGCCTTTATATCCCCTGTTTGTCGCTGGAATCTATGCGCTTATGGGCCATAATCCCGTGCGTGTTGTGCCACTGCACCTGCTGCTCGAAGTGTTGACGACGGCGCTGGCGATACGTCTGGGACGCGATCTCGGCGGCAAGCGCGTGGAATTGTGGGCCGGCGTGCTGTATGCGTGCAATGGCACGACGCAGCGG
>JAKJAB010000407.1 GCA_022707725.1 Chloroflexota bacterium
CGGGGCGCACGTCTCGCTGGACGCGCTCGGCAGCGCGACGACCTGCCGCAACTCGGTGTTGAGCCTGCGCAAGCGCGGCCGTCACGTCCAGGTGGGGTTGATGGTGGCGGATTACAAAGACGCGCTCATCCCGATGAATTTGGTCATCGCCTGGGAACTGGAACTGCTCGGCAGCCACGGGATGCCGGCGCACGCCTATCCCGCGATGCTGGATATGATTATGACGGGCAAGCTCGACCCGAAGCGCCTTATCCGCAAGACGGTGACGTTGGAAGAATCGATTGATGAGTTGATGGCGATGGGGCAGTTTGCGCAGATCGGCGTGTCGGTGATCGACCGGTTTTGAGTTTGTGCGCCGGTTACGATGCGACCTTGAGTCGAATGGGTGCGATCAAATCGGGTAGGGTTTGCAAGTCGGCTTCCAGCGTGTCAGGCTCTAGTGGAGCGGCGATGGCTTCCTGGAGCAATACTTCCAAATCGTGGATGCGACGTAGATCCAATCGGTGTCAGTCATGGGCGTAAAGTACCTTGCCACGTGTGGTGATCTCGTGATAAAACGGATCGCCTGCGGACAACCGTTGCTCCAATTCGTCGGGCGTTAGCACAAGCGGCGAGAACGGAATGCGCCGCTTGGGATCGGCAAGCAACCGGCGGACGTCTACCCGGCGTTCCAATGGTGTCTTGTCTGTGTTTTTGATGATGAGCAGATCGATGTCGCTGTCATCGTGAGGGTGTCCATACGCCAGAGAGCCGAAAAGGATGATGCGTTGTGGTTGATACCATTCCACCAAACGCCCGATCATCGCTTGCAGCGTGGATTGAATGTGAATATCTGTACTCATTACTGTTGTTACCTGTTTACGGTTGATAGATAGGGTATCTAAAAGGTAACTATTCAGGTGGGACGCACTTTTACGCCTGCAATGACAGTAGGAAGCGCAAAAATTGCCGTTTTGGATTCAGTTAAGTGCGTCCCACCTCAAGGCTGAATAGTTACTCTAAAAGTATTGTATGCCCAAATTGGGAAATGACAATCAGAGAGGACAAAGACGATGCAGGAACAAACCATAACGATTGCTGAAAAAACAATTCCCCTCACTCGCGTTCACACCCTTGTCATCGGGAGTGGGGCGGCGGGGCTGAACGCGGCGGTGCAACTGCGGGCCAATGGCGTAGAAGACGCGCTGATCATCAGTGAAGGGCTAGACAAAGGCACGTCGATCAACACCGGCAGCGATAAGCAGACGTACTACAAGCTCTCGCTGTGCGGAGCGGATGCGGACGCGCCGGAGGTGATGGCGGAGACGTACTTCGCGGGCGGCAGTATGCACGGCGATTTGGCGCTCGTCGAGGCGAGTTTGTCGGCGCGGGCGTTCATCCACCTGGTAAACCTGGGCGTGCCGTTCCCCCGCGACGCTTACGGGCAGTTCGTCGGCTACAAGACGGACCACGACCCCCGCCAGCGCGCCACGTCCATTGGGCCGTACACCTCGCGGGAGATGTGCCGCGCATTGATTCGCCGCGTGCGCGAGTTGGACATCCCCGTGCGCGAAGGGCGCACTGTGGTGCAGTTGTTGACAGTGGAAGGTGATGGGGACAAACGTGCCATTGGCGCGCTCGCGCTCGACGCCGGTGAGAACCTGGAAGCCTACTTGGCGGAGAACGTCATCTTCGCCGTGGGGGGACCGGGCGGACTCTACAAAACCAGCGTCTACCCCGAAGTCCACACGGGCGCAATTGGCCTGGCGCTGCTGGCGGGCGCGAAGGCGCAAAGCCTGCCGGAGTCGCAGTACGGCCTGGCATCGATCAAGTTCCGCTGGAACGTCTCCGGGACGTATATGCAGGTGATCCCGCGCTTCATTAGCACGGAAGCGGACGGTGTGAGCGACGCGCGCGAGTTCATGCCCGACTACTTCGATTCCGTGGGTGAGATGAATTCGATGGTGTTCCTCAAGGGTTACCAGTGGCCCTTCGACTCGCGCAAGGTAGCTGGCGGATCTTCGATTGTGGACATTCTCGTCTATATCGAAACGGTGCTCAAGGGGCGGCGCGTTTTCCTCGACTTCCGCGCGAATCCGGCGGATTTCAGCTTCGAGGCGCTCAGCGACGAGGCGCGCACCTATCTCACGCGCTCCGAGGCGCTGTTGGAGACGCCGATTGCGCGTTTGCAGAAGATGAACCCCGGCGCGATCCAACTGTATCTCGATCACGGCATCGACGTGACGCAGGAGCCGCTGGAAATCGCCGTGTGCGCGCAGCACAACAACGGCGGGTTGGCAGGCAACCTGTGGTGGGAATCGGTCAACGTCAAGCATCTGTTTCCGCTCGGTGAGGTCAACGGCTCGCACGGCCTCTACCGGCCCGGCGGATCGGCGCTCAACTCCGGGCAGGTCGCCGGGTTCCGCGCGGCGGAGTACATCGCCAACCGGTATCAGGCGTGGACGGTGGACGAGACTGCCGCGATGCCCATCATCGAGCAGGCGGTGAGCGACTTGTTGGCATCGCTATCACAGACGGCGGCGGCGCTGGACTGGCAGGCAGAACGCCTGGAATTTCAAACGCGGATGAGCCGGGCGGGCGCGCACATCCGCTCGATTGCAGAACTTCGCAAAGCCGTCCCCGAAGCGTGGGCGCAGTACCGGCGCGTCGCGCAGGGCGTCGATCCCGCCAACCTGACGGAATCGCTGCGCAATCGCCAGTTGTGCTTTGCGCACGCGGTCTATCTGCGGGCGTTGTTGTTCGCGTTGGAAAGCGGCGTGGGCAGTCGCGGCTCGTCCATAGTTGTGGACTCGGACGGCATCGCTATTCACGAGAAACTTGGCGATGCGTGGCGCATCGTCCCTGAGGACGAATCCTACCGCGAATGTGTGCTGGAGACGGTCGCCGCGCCCGACGGCGCGGTCACGAACCGCTGGGTTCTCCGCCGCCCGCTGCCCAAGCCCGACTCGTGGTTCGAGACGGCGTGGGCGAAGTTTAGAAAAGGAGAGATTTACAGATGAAAATACTTGTCACAGGTGGTATGGGCGATATTGGGCGCCCGACTGTCGAACGGCTCCTGGCGCACGGACACGAGGTGCGCGTGCTGGATTTGCGCGCGGCGGCTCCGATCCCCGGCGCGGACTGCCGCGCCGGCGACGTGACCGACTTTGCTGCGCTGCGTGAGCACGTCGCGGGGATGGACGGCGTCGTGCATCTGGCGGCCTACCGCCATCCGAGCCTGGCGTCAAGTCAGGAGATCTTCCGCGTCAACGTGGGCGGGACGTTCAACGTGTTCCAGGCCGCCGCCGAGGCTGGAATCCGCCGCGTGGTGTGCGCCAGTTCGATCAATGCGCTTGGCTATAACTTCGGCGTCGCCTTTCCGGAAGGCCAACTGCGCTATTTCCCCATCGACGAAGACCATCCGCTCTACACGACCGATCCGTACTCGTTCTCCAAGCAGATGATCGAGGAAATCGGCGGCTACTTCTGGCGGCGCGAGGGCGTGAGCAGCGTCTT
>JAKJAB010000408.1 GCA_022707725.1 Chloroflexota bacterium
CATGCCGAATTCCACATGGTTGAGGAAGAACTGCAACGTCACCTGGTCCTGATAGTCGCCGCCGGGCGTGCCAAAGACCATAAAGGGCTCGCAGCCCTGGCAGACCTGACAGGTTTCAAAAAACCTGTCAAGTCTGTTTTGTTATGTGTGTTTGTGGAGCCACGCCAGCACTTTGGCGGTCAGGTCGTCGCGGGTAGTGCGGTTGACTTCCCATAGCGTCACCTGGGCGAGCGTCTTGAACACGTCGCTTTCGGGATGGGGGTAGCGCATAATCGTCCCCAAAACCGGCGTCGGTCCCAGGATTGCCAGCATCACCACATCGCAAAAGGCGCGCGAATAGAGTTCCATTGTGCCGATTTCGTCCACGATCACCAGCTTTTTTTCCTGCATGGCCCGACGCAGCGCGGGAACGCCCACGCGCTCCAGTGCGGCGACGTCCACGCCATAACGCCCCACGCGCGGCGCTTTGGGATCGCGCAGATCGACGTGGGCGATAGTCGCCGTCTGTGCTTTCTCTTTGCCATCCAGCGTGATCAGCCGGAAGCCCTTCCGCCCGCCGGGGCCGGTGATCTCCTCCGTATAGAAGCCTCCCGCCTTGTTTCCCATCTGCGCGATGACGTTGCGAATGATCGTCGTCTTTCCAATGCCGGGATTTCCAGTCAGTAACAGTGTTTTTCCCATACTTTCTCCAATTGGCCTGTCTACAGCTTGAAGTATAATGCGAGATAGGGTAAGGGGCAAGGGGCAAGGGGCAAGAAGCGGGTTCACTGATTCTCATTTTACATTCCCAAGGGGGCAACATGCGTATTCTTATCACAGGCGGGGCGGGATTCATTGGGTCGCACTTGTGTGACCGGTATCTGGCGGAGGGTCACGAGGTCATCGCTATGGACAATCTGAGTACGGGCAGCACGGACAACATCGCGCATCTGGCGGGCCATCCGCGCTTCTCGTTCGTCAAGCACAACGTAACGAACTACATCTACGTCGCCGGACCGTTGGATATGGTGCTGCACCTGGCTTCGTTGCCGAGCCCGGTGGATTACTTGAACTATCCCATCCAGACGCTCAAGGTGGGCGCGTTGGGCACGCACAACACCTTGGGACTGGCGTTGGCCAAGCAGGCGAAGTTCCTGCTGGCCTCCACTTCCGAGGTCTACGGCGACCCGCTGATCCACCCGCAGGACGAGACCTATTGGGGCAATGTCAATCCGGTGGGGCCGCGCGGCGTCTATGATGAGAGCAAGCGCTTCGCCGAGGCGCTGACGATGGCTTATCACCGCTATCACCACGTCGATACGCGCATCGTGCGCATCTTCAACACCTACGGACCGCGTATGCGCGCCGACGATGGGCGGGTGGTGCCGAACTTCATTTGCCAGGCGCTACGCGGCGAGCCACTGACGGTCTATGGCGACGGGTCGCGCACGCGCTCGTTCGGCTATGTGGACGATCTGGTGGAGGGCATCGTGCGTCTAATGGCGACCGACGTTGAAGGCCCGGTCAACCTCGGCAATCCCGTCGAGCTGACGATCCTCGAATTTGCCCGGTTGACGTTGCACGTGACCGGCAGCGTGTCCGAGATCGTCTTCGTGCATCCCACCGACGAACGGACCGCCGACGATCCTAAACAGCGTTGCCCCGACATCAGCAAGGCGAAGGCGGCGTTGGGGTGGGAGCCGCGTGTGCCGGTGGAGGAAGGGCTGCGCAAGACGGCGGATTACTTCCACATGAAGTTGGGGCTGGGGTAATGCCAGCTTACGTTCTTAGCGTGCTGGTCTACGTGCGCCACGGCGACGAGGTGCTGGTGATGCGGCGCAACAAAGAACCGAACCTTGGACTATGGATCGCGCCGGGCGGCAAGGTCGAGGTCGGCGAGTCACCGCACGAGACGGCGCGCCGCGAGATGCTGGAGGAGACCGGTCTGGTCGTCGACGATTTGCGCTTGCGCGGCTTTTGTACGGAGGTCTCCCCACTGCCGAAGTGGAACTGGATGTTGTTCATCTATACCACCTGGACGTTTTCCGGCGTCGTGCAGCCCGATTTACGTGAAGGTGATTTCGTCTGGATGCCGGTGAGTACGTATCTGAACGACTTGTCGATCCCGCAGGCCGACAGGATTTTCGCTCCACGTGTGTTGCACATGGAGACGGGTATGTTCCAGGCGAAGTTTGTCTACGATGAGGCATTGAAGTTGGTGACGTGGACGGAATATTCAGGCTAGGGCGGCTGCGACACGACACAGTTCCCGCGTGGGTACTCCCGGCGGCGCTGGCGTTGATTGGCGCAGCGTGGGGCGTGCTCCTGACGCGGCTCTCACTGTGGGAGGGTCTGTTGCTGACGGCGCTGGCTTTCATCTTCGTGGGAAGTCTGTGGGAGCCGTTGGTGGGCGTCGGCGCGGCGCTTTTCCTGGGACCGTTACAGGCGTGGCTGCGTATGGAACTGCCGGAGATACCGGCGCTCATCGGGCAGGTCGTCTTCGTACTGGCGGCGGCAATCTGGATCGGGCGCGGCTTACTACGCCGCGATTTTCACATCCCGCTGCCCCCACTGCTTTTGCCGTTGCTTGGCTTTATGGCCGTCACGTTGCTTTCACTGTGGCAGCCCGCCGAAGTGTGGATGGGGCTGTTGGAGTGGGGCAAGTGGGGGCAGATTCTGGTGGTGTTTCTGCTGGTCTACGACCGGTTGCGCGGTGCGCAAGGTCGGCGACGTGTGTTCCTGGTGATCGCGTTGCTGGCGGGCGTTGCGGTGTTTCAGGCGCTCATTGGCCTGTGGCAGTTCGGTCTTGCCGATGATTTGCCGGAGCATTTCGCTATCGACGCACGATTTTACCGCGCTTACGGTACTTTCGAACAACCCAACCCCTACGCCGGCTTCCTCGGCCTGGCTGGCGCGCTCCTGGCCGGTCTTGTCGCCGCTGCGTTGTGGGAGTGGTTGACACGAATCATGAATCATGAATCACGAATCATAAATCATGAATCACGAATTACGAGTTGCGAGTTGCGAGTTGCGAGTTGTAAATCACCGTTTACCAATTACCGCTTACCAATTACAAATTACAAATTTGGTTTGCTGTTGTTTGCGTTTGTCGCGGTTGTGGCGGGGCTGCTGGCTTCGTGGTCGCGGGGTGGGTGGATGGGCTTTGCAGCGGCGCTGTTCGTTATTGCCGTCATGCTGCCACGCCGCGGTGGGTGCCCGCCTCGATCGCCTCCCGGTTGACCGGCTTCCTCGAGTATACGCGCTTCGAAGACGTGCGCGGGGTGGGCATCAACGATGCGAACTACGCCGTCATCGAGCGCATGGCGCACTGGCAGGCAGCGCTGTCGATGTGGCAAGAGCGCTTCTGGCTCGGTGTGGGCTTCGGCTGCTACGAGGCGGCTTATCCCGCGCACCGGCTGATCAACTGGCCGTATGCCCTCGGACACGCACACAACTACTATCTCAATCTGTTGGCCGAGACCGGCATTGTGGGCCTGGTCG
>JAKJAB010000409.1 GCA_022707725.1 Chloroflexota bacterium
CGCCTCACTGCCCCCTTTGCCGGCCTGATCGCGGCAGTCAACGTGCAAGAGGACGTAGCAGCCCCCCCCGGCACGGCTGCGTTTACCCTGGTGGACGATTCACAGTTCTACGTCGAGGTGACGGTAGATGAGATTGACATTGGCAAGGTCAGCGTCGAGCAGAAAGCAGAGGTGACGCTGGACGCCTACCCGGATCGCAGCATCGACGGCGTCGTCGAGAGTATCGCACCGGGCGCGCTCAACCTCGGCGGTATCATCTCATATCGCTTGCGGGTGCGGCTACCTTCTCCCCCCTCTGTCCCCCCCGATAGGGAGGATGAAAGGGGAGGAACGATCCGTGACGGCATGACCGCCAGCATCGTGATCTACACCGAAACAATCAAGGACGCCCTGCTTGCGCCGAACTGGGCGGTGCGGGCGGATCAATCCACCGGAGAAACTGTCCTGTACTGTTATGTGTTGGGCAGCGACGGTGTCCCAGAACGCCGCGCCATTACCAGAGGGCGTTACAACGAAACATATACCGAGATTCTTTCCGGCCTACAAGAAGGCAATAGTGTGGCCCTGGTCACCGAAGAGCGCGATCTGCTCAATCTGATGATGTCTGGCGGTCAATGACAGTCCGAATTAGAAATCAGAAGTGAGAAATTAGAAGTGAGAAATTAGAACTATGAAGAAAGTGATAACGTGGATCATCATCCTGGCCGCCATCGCGGGCGGGGTGTGGGGAGTGTTCTGGTGGCGAGAGCAGCGCGCGCAATCGCAAAGCGCGGGCGGCGACGTGTTGCGCACCGGACAAGTCACGCGCGGCGAGCTGGTCATCAGCGTGCCTGCCAGCGGCAATGTCGCCGTCAATGGCAAGGTCAACCTCAGCTTCAAACTGCCGGGGAACGTCACTGCCGTCTCCGTGGCCGTGAGCGATCAGGTCAAGGCCGGGCAGGAATTGGCGCGGCTGGACACCGCCAATCTCGAACGGGCCGTGCGGCAGGCGGAAATCACCCTCGAACAGGCGCGGCTCAACCTGGAAACCCTGCAAAAACCTGCCACCGAAGAGGACATCCGTCTGGCGGAATTGGCCATCCAGAACGCAGCCCAGGCCCTCGAAGTGGCGCGCCTCAGCAAGGAAGCGACGGAAGCGCAGGCCAGCCTGAGCATCCGTTCGGCCCAGGACGCGGCTGACAAAATGGAGGAGGCGTATGAAGGCGCTGTCGACCGGTTGGATCAAATGGGATTGCCGCTCTCTTACGCCGCCGGCGTCACTGCCGCTTATATGGAAGCCGAAGGCAACGTTGGCATCACGCAGGTCAAGGCCGAATACCAGCTTCAACAGATTCGCAGTCAATGGCTATCCGCCTACCAGTCATACCGGCAGGCACAGGAAAATCTCGCCAAGTTACAAACCGGGCCTGACGCCGATAGAATTCGCCAGATCGAATTGCAGATCGAACAAGCGCAGTTGAGTCTGGAGCAGGCGAAAGATAATCTGAACAACGCCAGCCTCAGCGCCCCCTTCGACGGCGTCGTCGCTGCAGTCAATATCCAGGCGGGGACTGCCGCGCCTACGGGCCTGCCGGCGATCACGCTGCTGGACACCTCCGAATTGTACATCGAGGTCAGCGTGGATGAAATCGACATCGGCAAAATCGCCGTAGGGCAGCCGGTGAGCGTCACCGTGGACGCGCATCCGCAGGCGGCCTTGCGCGGCACCGTCGAGCGCATCGCCGCGACCCCCACCAACGTGGGTGGCGTCATCGCCTACAAACTGCGCGTGAAGCTGGCCGATACCGGTGGGCTGCTGGTTCTGGACGGCATGACGGTGAGCGTTCTCATCCAGACGGACACCATCAGCGACGTGCTCCTCGTTCCCAACTGGGCCGTGCGCACCGACCAAACGAGCAGCGAAACCTATGTTTATCGTATGGTGGACGGCGTTCCCGTGCGCACGCCGCTCACCACCGGCGAGCGCAGCGACACCCACACAATTGTCACTGCCGGCCTTCCAGAGGGCGCAACCGTGGCGCTGGTCACAGAGACGCGCAACCTGCTGGAGATGCAGGGGCCACCTTCTAGGGGACGGTGAGAGGACCTATGACTAACGAACAGGCAAAACGCTCCCCCATCGTCATCTGGATCAACGACATGCACAAAGTCTACAAAATGGGCGAGAACGAAGTCCACGCGCTACGGGGTGTCTCACTCGGCGTGAATCAGGGCGAAACCGTGGCGATCATGGGGCCGTCCGGCTCCGGCAAATCGACGCTGATGAACATCCTGGGCTGTCTGGACCAACCGACGTGGGGCCAGTACACGCTCGACGGTAAAGACGTTAGCAAGATGAGCGAAAACGACCTGGCGGCGGTGCGCAATCGCAAAGTGGGTTTTGTGTTCCAGAGTTTCAACTTGCTGCCGCGCACGACCGCGCTGGACAATGTGATGCTGCCCCTCGTCTATGCCGGGGCCAGCACACGCAAACGCCGCGAGCGCGCCAGGGAGGTGCTGGAAGCTGTGGGATTAGGGGATCGGATGCATCATACGCCCAATGAGCTTTCCGGCGGGCAACAGCAGCGCGTGGCCATCGCCCGCGCGCTGGTCAACGAACCGGCGATCATCCTCGCCGACGAGCCGACCGGCAACCTGGACAGCACCTCGGGCCAAGAAGTGATGTACATCCTTCAACAGCTCAACCGCGAACGCGGCATCACGATCATTCTGGTGACACACGACCCGCGCATCGGCCATCACGCGCAGCGCATCATCCACCTGTTCGATGGCAAGGTGCTCAAAGAGGAAATTGTGCCCGAACCTATCCTGGCCCAGAGCGTGCCTGATCAGGATTCGGCACCAGCGCAGGAGGACGTTCCAGCGCAGGCGCAGGAGGAGGCGGGATGAAATTCTGGGAAAGCCTGCGCCTGGCGCTCAAGGCGCTCGCGGCCAACAAAATGCGCGCCGCCCTGACGATGTTGGGCATCATCATCGGCGTTGGCGCGGTCATCACGCTGATGTCGGCGGGTGAGGGTGTGCAGGCTTACATCACCAAGCAGTTTCAGTCCATCGGCAGCAACCTGTTCTTCGTTATTCCGGGATCGTTCGATCAGGAGTTGCGCCGCCCGGCATATTTGACGATGAAAGATGCCGAAGCGCTGCACAATGTAGCGGACGCCCCCCACGTGTTACGCGTCGCGCCGACGCTCCAGGGGTCCGCGCGAATTACGACGCCCGGCAAAGATCGTACTGTGGATGTCACCGGCGTCACCGAGGATTACGCTGCGGTGCGCGACTGGGCAACGGCAGCCGGCGTTTTCATCACGCCGGGAGACAACCAGGGACAGGCGCGCATCACCGTTTTGGGCAAGAAGACCGCCGATTACTTTTTCCCCGACAGACCAGATCCGAGTGGAGAGGTGATCCGCATCAACGGCATGCCGTTCCGTGTCGTCGGCGTGATGGCAGAACGCGGTGGGGGGAGCAGCTT
>JAKJAB010000040.1:0-6874 GCA_022707725.1 Chloroflexota bacterium
AATCGGCGGCGAGTTTGTCGCCGTAGCGGACGCGCAGACGGCGGTCGCCGGTAAAGCGGCCGATGACGGTCATTTCGACGTTGTAGATCGCGCAGATGTCGCGCAGCCGGGGCAAGTTGGCCTCCGGCGCGGCGATGACCATGCGTTCCTGCGCCTCGCTGAGCCAGATTTCCCACGGGCGCAGGCCGGGGTATTTGAGCGGGACGTCGCGCAAATCCACGTCCACACCCACATCCTTGCCCATTTCGCCGACGGCAGAGGAGAACCCGCCCGCGCCGCAGTCGGTAATCGCGGTGTACAGGCCCTCATCTCGCGCCACAATGAGCGCGTCGAGCACAGCCTTCTCGGTGATCGGATCGCCGATCTGCACGACGCTGCCAACGGTTTGGCCGGTGTCGTGCGTCAGTTCGGCGGAGGAGAACGTCGCGCCATGGAGACCGTCGCGGCCCGTGCGCCCGCCCAGCGCCACGCACAAATCGCCCGGTTGCGCCGCCGTGCGGTGAACGCCGCGCGGCGCAATGCCCACGCAGCCGCAGTAGACCAACGGGTTGGCGACGTAGTCCGGGTGATACAAAATCGCGCCGTTGACGGTGGGGATGCCCATCTTGTTGCCGTAATCCTCGATGCCCGCCACGACGCCGCGCGCGATACGGCGCGGGTGGAGCGTGCCGCCGGGCACGTCCGCGTCAGGCATATCGAGCGGACCGAAACACAGCACGTCCGTGTTGGCGATGGGCTGCGCGGAAACGCCCATCACGTCGCGGATCACGCCGCCGACGCCCGTGTTCGCCCCACCGAACGGCTCCAGCGCCGAGGGGTGGTTGTGTGTCTCCACCTTGAAAGACACCTCGTATTCGTCGTCGAACGCCACGATGCCGGCGTTGTCCACGAACGCCGAGAGTACCCACGGCTTGTCCAGCGTCTCCGTCGCCGCCCGCAGGTAGGTCTTGATAAGGCTCGGAATGATTTCTCTCGTACACGGATCAACACGGAGGGACACGGATTCTTTTTCAGGATTTTTCCGTGTTTGTCCGTGAAAATCCGTGTCCAGTATCATCCGAGGCATGCCGCCGTGGCAGGTATAGTCGATTTCGGCTTTGAAGGTCTTGTGCTGGCAATGTTCCGACCAGGTCTGGGCCAGGATTTCCAGTTCGACGTCGGTGGGATCGCGGTCCAACGCCTGAAATTCAGCCTGAATCGCCCGCATCTCCGCGAGGGAGAGGAACAGCACGCGCTCGACGCTCAGCCGTTGCAGGGCTTCATCATCCAGACCGCGGATAGGGATGACGTCCACAGCATTGCTCGGTGCGGCGTCAGGCACGAATTCGGGCTGCATCGGCCCCACGGTGTACGACTGGATCACGGGATTGCAGAGCAGTTCTTCCGCAATGCGGTGCAGCTCGGCAGGGGAGACATCGCCTTCAAAGGCATAGCGCGTGCCGGTGACGACGGCTTCGAGCGCGCCGACACCCAACTGTCGCGCGCGGTGCAGCAGGTGTTTGGCGACGGGGTCGGTGACGCCGGGGTGAAAAGCAACTTCGATGGTGCGCCGCCCCCCCTCAGTCCCCCCCATGGGGAGGGAGGCTTCTTCTTCCCCCCCTGTGGGGAGGGCGGCTTCTTCTTCCCCCCCTGTGGGGAAGGAGGCTTCTTCTTCCCCCCCTGTGGGGAGGGAGGCTTCTTCTTCCCCCCCTGTGGGGGGGATCGAGGGGGGGAACCAACGGTAGCCCTCGACGATAGGATCGACCAAGAACTCGACGGCGATGCGCTCTACGCCTTCTGCGGAAAGTGCACCCCTGAGAAAGTAGAGGTTGCTGACGTGGACTTGCGTTACACTGCGGAAGCCCAAATGAACAATCTGGTCGTGGACATCCACGGCGCGCCCATCTTCCTCGCCATGCCAAAAAACTTCGATGCGATGAGTGTATGCCACAATCTTCCCCCTGGCTGTGAGGATAGCGATCAGCTTTCAGCGATCAGCAAAGCAGCCCAGGCGTAAACCCTGGTGACGCCTCAAACTGCCCGGATAACGGATAAGCGGAGGGCTGGCAGCTAATCGCTGATGGCTCATAAACCCGAACATCATACTACGCGGGTAGGGGTTGTCAAGGCTGCGACTTTTGCGGCGAAATCACGTATCAGTATATGGTTTGCTTTTCTCTGAATCATTTCTGTGCTACAATGGACACATAGACAGAGTACAGTTCGGCAAACGTAAATCTAAATCATCGTAAGCGTATAAGGAGGTAACAATGAGTTTGCTTGATCAAGTCAAAGACCAGATGGGCGGCTTCGAGCAGTTGGTCGCCAAGATCCCCGGGTATAAGGGTTACAAGGAAAAGGAGCTGCGCCGCGAGGCCGACAAGCTGCTCCGCGATCATATCGTCAATCGGATGCGCACCGTCAAGACCCAACTCGACGGCCTGCAACAGGACCTCATCGGCGCGGGCAAGTTCGATCTGCTCACCCCCACCGGCAGCGCCGCCACCCAGCTTCAGACGTTCATCGACCGGGTCCGCACCGCGCCTTACGGCTATGGAGGGTTGTTCGACGCGGTCAAAGTCAAAGAAGCGGATCTGGATCGCGTCTACGAATTCGACAGCGCGTTGGTCGGCTACGCCGACCGGATCGAGGACGCCATCAGCAACGCGCGCGCGGGCATCGAAAGCGAAGATGAACGTGCGCTTATCCTGATGGTGCGCGATTTGGCCCGCGAGGCGAACACGACATTCGACGAGCGCCAGGATGTGCTGCGCGGTACCGCCAGCACCGGTGTATAACGGATAACAGAATCGGAGGTTAAGAACTATGGCTCGCGTTTTGGATATAATCGAAGCAATCGATGAGGGGAAGGGGGATATCGTACGGCGTATCCCCGAGCGCGGCTCCGGCGACTTTCGCATTGGCAGCCAGTTGATCGTGCGTGAATCCCAGGCGGCGGTGTTCTTCCGCGATGGGAAAGCGCTCGACACCTTTGGACCGGGACGGCACACGATCACGACCGCCAACATCCCCGGTCTTGTGGGCTTGGTCGGCAAGGTCTTCTCCGGGCAGACACCGTTCAAGGCGGAAGTCTACTTCGTCACCACACGGGAATTGACCGATATGAAATGGGGCACGCCGCAGCCCATCACCATCCCGGACCCGATCCTGGGTATGGCGCGCGTGACCGGCTTCGGCACCTATGCCATCCAGGTAACAGACCCGCAGCTCTTCGTCGCCAAGATCGTGGGGACGCAGAACCTCTACAGCACACGCGACATTCAGGCATTCTTCCGCAGCATCATCCTCAGCAAGATGATGGACCTCATCGGCGAGATGGGCAAGTCGATCATCCAGATGGCGGCCTTCGTGGAGGAGTTAGGAGCCGGGGTGCGCGCGAAGGCGCAGGAAGAGTTCGCCTCGCGGGGTGTCACGCTCAACTCGTTCTACGTGGAATCCATCTCCCCTACTGAAGAGACGGCCAAGGCCATCGACGCCCGCGCCTCGATGGGCGCGATTGGCGATATGGGCGCCTATATGCAATACCAGGGTGCGCAGGCGATGCGCGAAGCCGCCCAGAACCAGGGCGCTGCCGGATCGGGCATCGGGTTGGGCGCCGGGGTCGGGTTAGGCGCAGCGATGGGGCAGATGCTCGGACAGGCTGCCGCGCCGCAACAAGCCGCGCCGGCCGCCGCACCGCCGCCGATCCCGCAAGCTGCCGCGTTCTACGTTGCCATCGGTGGACAGCAGCAAGGGCCATTCGATATGGCGACGCTGCAGAAGCACGTCCAGTCCGGCCAACTGACCCGCGACACGCTGGTCTGGAAGGCCGGTATGGCGAACTGGGCCAAGGCGAGCGAGGTCTCCGACCTGAATAGCCTGTTCGGCGCAGCCCCGCCCCCCCTGCCGTAACTACGGAATACAAAAAAGTGGGACGCACTTAGAGAGTGCGCCCCACTTTTTGTTAGAGAACTCCACATCTGGCATTCACCAGCAGTGGGACGAAAAATCCTCTCAACGGATTTATCGGAATTCAACGGAGATTTTTCCGTTGAATCCGTTCGATCCGTTGAGGTTATTTGCAGCCAGGTGAAGTCAGTCTTCCGCTTCGATCTCCAACGCCGCGTACAACTGCGCCAACGTCTCCTTGGGCAGATTAGGACGGCGACCTTCCTTTCGCAGCCAACGCTTCAACTCTGGCGTGCGGAACACCGGCATGGGCGGATTTTCGACCTCAAGCACCACGTCGGGATGCACGAAGAGGATCACCGCGCGTACCGGAATCTCCACGCCTTCAGACAATCGCTTGCGCAAATAGCGCTGCAAGTCGTCCACCTCCACCTGCGCCATCTGCTCCGGGCGCCCCACCCCCTCTTGACCAGCGAAGCGTTTGAGGCCGCCCATTTTCTCATGCTGCTTCCACTTGCCATTCGCGTACGTGATGCGCCCACCTTGCGACCGGACCAAGATCACCGTCAAACCACCGGCATCCACCAGCAAGAAGGCCGCGGGGGTCTTGTACACTATTAGCGTGAAACTGTTTTCCAGGCCCTTCAAGGCTTCTGGCACTCTTTTGTGATGCGCCAACGGTCCAAGGTAGCGCCCACCGAAATAACTGCCGAGCATGGAGGCGATAAAACCCACCCACACCCCAATCAACGCGATCCAGAACCATTCCGGCTTCAAGAACAGGATGGCCATCCCGGCAAGTAAAAGTCCCAGGCCCACCAGCGGCGCGATTTCACCCATACGGGTGCGGATTTTGATCTGTTTCTCATTTTCAATCAGACGCATAATTCCTCCAGGCAAGTAGTGATTTGTAACCAGTAATCGGTAATTAGGACAAGTATCAGGTCATCACCGATTACCAGTTACCAGTTACCGATTACCAGTTACCAGTTACCGATCACGCCGTCCCATTCCAACGCGACAGCACCAGGCAGGCGTTTTGGCCGCCGAAGCCGAAGGCGTTTTTCAATGCGATGCGCGCGTTCATCGGGCGGGGGTTCCAGGGCACGTAATCGAGATCGCACTCCGGGTCAGGCTCGTCGAGGTTCAGGGTCGGCAAAATCACGCCTTCCTCGAACATCTTGAACGTCAGAATGGTCTCGATCGCGCCTGCCGCCCCCATCGTATGTCCAAAGACGGACTTGTTGGAGCTGATCGCCAGTTTGTAGGCGTGATCCCCGAAAACTTTCTTCAGCGCGAACGTCTCGACGGCGTCATTGAGCGGCGTGGACGTGCCGTGCGCGTTGACGTAATCCACGTCTTCCGGCGCGACACCCGCATCTTTCAACGCCCACTGCATCGCCCGGCGCACCCCGCGCGCCTCAGGGTCGGGATGTGCGATGTGATATGCGTCCGACGAAGTCGCATAACCAAGCACTTCACCGTAGATGTGCGCGCCGCGTTCGAGCGCGTGCTCCAGCCGTTCCAGGATCAGGACGCCCGCGCCTTCAGCCAGCACAAAGCCGTCGCGGCCCTTGTCGAAGGGGCGGCTGGCGCGCTGCGGTTCATCGTTGCGCTTCGAGAGCGCCCCCATCACCGCAAAACCGATGACCGAGACATCGACGATCAAGCCCTCTGCGCCGCCAGCGATGACCATATCGGCCCATCCGTGGCGGATGAGGTTCGCGGCCTCGCCGACCGCCTGCGACCCCGTAGCGCACGCGGCAACGGGCGTAGTGATCGGCCCCTGCGCGCCCGCCAGCAGGCTGACGTGATACGAAGGCATATTCGGCAACGAGGCCGCCAGCGCGAACGGATTCACGCCGACCAACCCTTGACGCCACAACTTGGCCGTGTGCTCCAGCGCGACATCCAGCCCGCCCATGCCCACGCCGATGACGGTGCCGACCCGCTCCGGATCCGGCAAGGGCGCGGAGATCTGCGCATCCGCCAGCGCCTCCTGCGCCGCAGCAAACGCGAACAGTGAACAGCGCGCCATCCGTCGCGCCTCTTTGCGCGGCATATAGCGTTCCGGTTCGAAGTTCTTGATCTCGCCGGCAATCCGCACCGGCCAATCCGTTGTGTCGCAATGCTCAATCGGTGTGACGCCGGACTCCCCAACAAGTGCGCTCTCCCACGTCTCGCGCACGGACAACCCAACCGGCGTGATCGCGCCCATACCGGTGACGACCACTCGTATACGATCAGCCATTGGATGCCAGCCTGCGCGCTTCCAATCCCGCCTTAATGGTGGGGACGATTTGCGCGGCCACAGCTTCACGACCCCGGCGAATGGCGCTCTTCACGGCTTTGGCGTTGGAACGACCATGACCCACGATCACCACACCATCGACACCCAACAGCAGCCCGCCGCCAACTTCAGCGTAGTCCAGGCGTTTGGTCATCTTCTTGAAACCCGGCCAAAGGCAGAGCAACCCAGGCAGCGCCACAATCAAAGCCGGGATCAGCAAGACCAACCCTACCTTCGACAATGTGCGCCCCAAAACGTCGTGCTTGACCATCATCTTGATGAAAGAGGCAACCGCCTCCGCCGTCTTGATGTGGATGTTGCCCGTGAAACCGTCGGTGACGATGACATCGGCGTGCCCCTTGACCGCCTCTTTCGGCTCGACGTTGCCGACGAAGTTGAACTCACTTTGGGAAAATAGCGCGAACGTATCCCGCAGCACCATCGTCCCCTTCTCTTCCTCCTCACCGTTGGCCAGAAGCCCTACCCGTGGATTGGCGATCTTGAGGATGTTCTCCGCGTAGATGATGCCCATCTGCGCGAATTGCAAGAGATATTCGGGCTTCGGATCGGCGGTCGCGCCCATATCCAGAAAGACCGCCTTTTGCAACGTCACCGGGTAGACCGTCGCCAGCGCCGGGCGGCGAATGCCGGGAATGCGGCGCAGGTCGAAAATCGCGGCGGAGAGGCAGGCAATCG